>JAZDHC010000205.1:0-2822 GCA_043806395.1 Candidatus Desantisiibacteriota bacterium
TGTCTTTTTGTGTGAATAGCTTATCTCCCATGCATAGCAATATATCACATTTTACCTTAAAATGCAAGCACTAATTTCATTTTCAGGAATTTTTTGTTGATTCAAAATATGTATGAAATAACAATAGCTGAGTAGTTACAAATTAATTATACCATAATAGCAAGTGGAATGTCAAGAAAAAATTCAACCTGTGCAATTAGATTTACAGCATGTACATTTTCAGGCTTGTTAGCCAGTGCCGAATGAATAAAAGATAAATTGACCAAAAAAGATGGTTGACTATTATAGCTGTTTAGGGTATAATGTCAGATAGGAATGGATCAGGTTTTAATGCGTTTTTTGCGTTTTTGTCGAGTTTCAAAATGAGAATTGCTGAATAAAAGAACAACTGTTTAAGTAGTGCAAGTATTGCCCAAATTTTTCTCCGTCTTCTTCGCATCTCTGCGTAAGACAACCGATAATGAGGTAATAGTAGAAAATGAGTAAAATCTATCTTATTGGAATAGGCTATCGACCCTTTAACAAAAGGGAAAGAGAGATAATTTGTAGCTCAACGATGATTATCTTTCCATCTAACAGGCTTCTTGAGGTATTAGAAAATGGGGAAAATTGGGACAGCTTTCCCAAAGACAAGATAATGGTGATAGAGGTGGATAAAATAATCGCTGTTATCAACTCTGCTCTTCTCTGCCACCCCTCATCAATCATTACCATTATTTCCTCTGGTGACCCATTGTTTTTTGGGATTGGCAGGAAGATTATAGGTGAGTTTGGAAGGGATATGGTTGAGATACTTCCGGATTTATCGAGTATTCAATTGGCATTCTCAAGGATAAAAGAGACATGGGATGATGCCTTCCTGATGAGCCTTCATGGAATCTCTGACTCCAGGCGGCTTGGGTATGGGATGAATGATGTCCCGTTATTTCTTGTAAAATACAACAAGATGGCTATTCTGACAGATAGCAGGGAAAATACCCCTTGTGCCATAGCAAAAATACTCATCGACTCACCCATTACTGTCAATCTTGGGATAACAATGTTTGTTTGCGAAAGATTAGGTTACGCCGATGAAAAGATTACAGAGGGGAAACCGCAAGAGTTTATTGATGTGTCTTTTGCAGAACCAAATGTGGTTATTGTAAAAATAGATACGGAGCAGGGGAAAAAATGTGGGGCAACCCTTTATGCCATAGGGGTAGGACCTGGAGATCCCGAATTACTGACCCTGAAGGCAGTGCGGATTCTCAGTGAAATTAAGTGCATCTGCGTTCCAAAAGGCAAAGAAGAGGGCAACAGTCTTGCCTTGTCTATTGTAGAGGGGGCATTGAACCTTGAGGGCAAGGAGATTATCCCTGCATACTTCCCGATGAAAAAGACAACAGCATGTCACGGTGAGATGGATACAAAGTGGCAAGAAACGGCGGAAACTATCATGGACAGGATTAATAAAGGAATGTCTGTAGCATTTATTACCCTTGGCGACCCTACCCTTTACAGCACATTCTTTTATCTTTACGACAGGCTTCTTGAACTCAATCCCGGGCTGAATATTCAGATAATCCCTGGCGTATCATCTATAAATGCAGCGGCATCAAGGGCAGGAATTCCCCTTGGGCTTGCAGATGAGAAGGTTGCTATACTTCCGGCAAATTATGTGGATAATCTGGAAGAAACCTTGCAACGGTTTGATACTGTTATACTCATGAAGGTTCATAAGGTATTCGATAGTATTCGGAAGACCCTTGGTGATATGGGTATTCTGGACAGGGCAATGTATATCTCAAGGGCAGGCATGATTGATGAGAGGATATTTAATGACCTCAATGCAGTAAAGGCAGAAGACCTTGATTATTTTTCTATGATGATAGTGAAAGCAGGAAGGAGACAGATAAATGGCTAAAGTATACTTTGTAGGTGCAGGTCCAGGTGACCCGGAGTTAATAACCATTAAGGGCAGAAGATTACTTGATCAGGCAGCCGTAGTTATTTATGCAGGAAGCCTTGTCAATCCTGAGATTGTCAAGGGCATTAAGGCAGAGATCAAGGATTCTTCAGGAATGACCCTTGAGGAGATAATAAATACCATGACCCAGAGTATTGCCATGGGCAAAATGGTGGTCAGACTTCACACAGGCGACACATCATTTTACAGTGCCATATCAGAACAGATAGAACAGCTTTGTGCATCAGGCATTGAATATGAAGTCATCCCCGGCATATCATCTGCCATGGCTGGTGCAGCAATACTTGGACAAGAGCTCACCATTCCAGAAATAAGCCAGACAGTAATCTTCACCAGGCTTGAAGGCAGAACACCTGTGCCAGAGGCTGAAAAATTGAGTGAACTGGCAAAACACAGGGCAACCATGGTTATTTTTTTGAGTGTTGGCATGGTTGAAAAGGTCAAGGATGAGCTTCTTCAGGGTTATCCTGAAGATACACCTATTGCAATTATCGAAAAGGCATCATGGCCAGATGAGAAAATTGTGAGGGGAGAATTAAAAGATATTGTGGAATTGGTTAAAAATGCCAATATTAAAAAGACTGCCTTGATATACATAGGTGAGGCATTAAGGGCATCCATGGAAGCATTAGGGAAAGAGTCAAGATTGTATTGCAAGGATTTTAAGCATGAATATAGAAACTACTGTGAGAAATATTAAGATTTCTCACAGTAGTTCTGTGTTGCTTCAGACGGAATCATAATTTTCTTCCATTTTATTTAGCGATAGTGTATAATCAGAATGGGGTTAAAAATCTATCTAATTGGAGGAATATTATGGGTGAGAAAAAGAGGGAAAATTTCACGGCACAGGAGA
>JAZDHC010000206.1:0-4727 GCA_043806395.1 Candidatus Desantisiibacteriota bacterium
AACCCGCCCATTAAATTGCAGTACATCACCCTAATTGTAAGTCAAAACAGTGCAAGTCTGTCAGCAATTCTCATTATGACTTTTTTCACCGCAGAGACGCAGAGGCACAGTAAAATATGTGACAGATAATGGGGGAGAGAAAGGAGCGATTTGCATTGGTTTTGCAGTCAAAACACTCACATCTTCATTCTCTCTATTATATCCATATCTTTTTATCTGCGTATTCTCTGCGTCTCTGTGTCTCTGCGGTTCATAATTAGAATTGCTGGCAAGTATGTAGTGATTTTTAATTGCACAGGTCGATAAAATCAATGTGTTGAGAAAAACTTGAACATCGAGTTACAGAAATTTGTAAATGTATACAAGGAGATTAAGAAAATGAAAATTTGTGTTGTAGGTACAGGTTATGTTGGTTTAGTCACAGGCACATGCCTTGCTGAATTGGGGAATAATGTTATTTGTGTTGATGTTGATACAGAAAAGATAGCCACACTTCAAAAAGGTATAATGCCTATCTATGAGCCCGGGCTGGAGGAATTAGTTCACAGAAATGTGAAGGAAGAAAGGCTTTCATTTACAACCAGCATAGCAGATGGGGTTGAGGTTTCAGATATTATCTTTATTGCTGTTGGCACTCCTCCAAAAGACGATGGGGAGGCAGACCTTTCCTTTGTTGAGGCTGTGGCACGGGATATAGCCTTAAACATGACGGCTTATAAGGTAATAGTAGAAAAAAGTACCGTGCCTGTTGAGACCGGAGAGTGGGTGGCTCATGCTATTAAAATAAACAATAAAAACAAGGTTGAATTTGATGTTGTTTCTAACCCTGAATTCTTACGAGAGGGAACAGCTATCCATGATACCATGAATCCTGAGCGAATAGTTATTGGCACCCGTAGTGAGAGAGCAGAGAAGATCTTGCGTGAATTATACAAGCCATTTAATGCCCCTATTATAGTTACGGATATAAAAAGTGCTGAAATTATTAAGCATGCGTCTAATGCCTTTTTAGCTATGAAGATATCGTTCATTAATGCTGTTTCCAGAATATGTGAATTAACTGGTGCAGATGTGGTTAAAATAGCCGAGGGTATGGGTTATGATAGCAGGATAGGAAAGGCATTCCTGAATGCTGGTTGTGGATTTGGTGGATTTTGTTTTCCCAAGGATCTGGAGGCATTTATCAAGATATCGGAAAAATTAGGATATGATTTTGAGCTTTTAAGGGCAGTTAAGAAGATAAACGAGGGACAAAAGGGATTGATGGTAAAAAAGATAAAGGATGCTGTGTGGATTATTAAGGGTAAGACCATAGGGATACTTGGGCTGGCGTTTAAGCCCAATACAGATGATATGAGATTTGCCCCATCCATTGATATTATAAAACAGCTTCAGATCGAGGGAGCAAGAATAAAAGCCTTTGATCCGGTAGCTATGGAACGGGCTGAAGGGTTACTTGAAGATGTTGAGTTCTGCAAAAATGCTTATGAAGTAGCGAAGGATAGTGATTGCCTTGTTATCCTGACCGAGTGGAATGAATTTCGAGAATTGGATTTGCTTCGAATTAAAGAGACGATGAAAAACCCGGTCATTATTGATGGCAGGAATATTTACGATCCAGCAAAAATGAAGGAAATGGACATCCGTTATGTAGGCATAGGAAGGGGGAGGGTAGAATAATGAGAATATTAATTACCGGTGGAGCAGGATTTGTTGGGTCTCATCTATGTGATAAATTGCTTGATGAGGGGCATGAGGTTATTTGTATGGATAATCTTGTTACTGGCTGCATAGAAAACATTGATCATATTCGAAGCGAGAGGTTCAAGTTTTATAAACACGATGTTACAGAATTTATCTATGTTGATGGTGAGATTGATATTATCCTTCACCTTGCTTCTCCAGCCAGTCCCATTGATTATCTCCAGTTACCCATTCAAACATTAAAGGTTGGTGCTATGGGGACACATAAAACCCTTGGACTGGCCAAGGCAAAAAATGCACAGTATCTCATAACCTCTACCTCAGAGGTATATGGCGATCCACTGATTAGCCCACAAACTGAAGATTATTGGGGAAATGTTAATCCCATTGGTCCCAGGGGCGTGTATGATGAGGCAAAGCGATTTGCAGAAGCAATGGTGATGGCATATCATAATTATCACAAAATAGATACCAAAATCGCAAGGCTATTCAATACCTTTGGGGAAAGAATGCGGTTAAATGATGGTCGGGTGGTTCCTGCCTTTATTCCTCAAGCATTAAAAGGAGAACCATTAACAGTCTTTGGGGATGGGAGTCAAACCAGAAGTTTTTGTTATGTCTCTGACACGGTCGAAGGGATTTATCGACTGATGCTCTCTGGAGTCAATGAACCAGTCAATATTGGCAACCCATACGAGATGACGATACTTGAATTTGCTCATAAGATAATCGGGATTACTGGCAGTAAGAGTAAGATTATCTTTCAACCCCTTCCTCTGGATGACCCTAAGCAACGAAGGCCAGATATCTCAAAGGCAAAACGACTTCTTGATTGGGAGCCAAAGGTAGGACTGGAGGATGGGCTGAGGATGACTGTAGAATGGTTTAAGGAACGGATAGAAAGGGGGGAGAGATGAAGATTGCTTTTAAGGAGACATTGGCTGTATTTGAAGAAGTATTCAGAAATAAACAAGGGATATAATGAGTACAGCAAAACGAGTTACTAAGAATATATTTTTTAAATTCAGCGGGGAAATAGTTGTACGGGTTTTATCCCTGCTCTTTATTACCTATCTAATTCGGACACTTAGTGTAAGCGAATATGGACGATTCAACTATGCCCTTTCTTTTACCACCATGTTTGCCTTCCTTATTGATCTTGGGGTGGGTGTTATTCTTATGCGGGAGGTGGCTAAGAATAAAGAAGCTGCTCCAAAATACTTTGGCAATATCCTCATACTGAAATTAATATCAAGCATTATCACTTATTTTCTAATTATCTTCTCCATCCATCTTTTATCCCATGATAAGACAACTATCTTTCTCACCTATATCTTTGGGCTCTGGCTTATTGGTCAATGCCTTATAGAATTTCAAACTGCATTCTTCATTGCTTTTGAGCAATTAAAATTTGAGGCAATAGTTAATACCATAACATAAGATACTTCTTGCTTTCTTTGGTATTATGGTTATATTTTTTGGGTTTGGGGTAATTTGGGTAGCAGTATGTTACTTAGTATCTATAGCCATCGCTAATATTATTTCCTTTGTTATCCTCTACAGGAATATAATTAAACCGAGATTTTCTCTTGACATAAGATTTATAAAAGATACCCTCCTTGCTTCCGCTCCTATTGTCTTTATATCACTCTTTACCAGTATTGGGGACAAGATATCAACCATTCTTTTAGGAAATATCTCCGGCAACTATGATGTTGGGTTATTTGGAAGTGTTTATAAATTGTACGAGGCTTTCTTCTTTCTCCCCGGGAGCATTATGGTTGTATTTTTCCCTTTATTTTCACAATATTATCCCCAGCAGATGGATAACTTTAAGAGGCTCTACCGAATCGTCTTCAAGATAACCATATCCATAGTCCTACCTGTATCCGGCGGTATAATTATGCTTAGCCCTCAGATAATAGTACTCTTTTTTGGACAGGAATATCTTCCTGCTACCGGGGTTCTAAGGTTTCTTTTCATTGCTTTTATTTTTGTATGCATGAACGGTATCCTTTACTATATCCTTATCTCTACAGGGAAACAACGGTTAATCTTGGTAGGTTCAGCCATTACCTTTCTCATAAATATCACCCTTTGCCTTTTGCTGTTTCCTTCTTATGGCTATAAATCCTCTGGGGTAATAGTTGCTATCTCTACGATGCTACTTTTTTGTTTTAATTATGTCTTTGTCTCTAAGGCAATTGGCACGATAAATATATTAAGTTTATCCTACAAACAGATATTTTCCACCTTTATTATGATGGCTATGCTCTTTCTTGTTCCGATTGAAAATATTTTTCTGCTTATCTTGCTGGGGGGGATGAGTTATGTTGGCAGCATGATACTCTTTAAGGGGGTGACTATGGGTGAAATAAATTACATAAAAGAGAAGATTTTTGCGCCTTCGAGATGATTGTCTGTTAATTTTTACTTGACTTGAATGGCTTAATGGGTTATAATATATTCAGTGGCAAGGATTAAACAGAGACATTATAAATACTAAAATATCAAAATAGAAAGGTTTGATCCCTAATCCTCAATGGAGTGAAAATGAAGAAATTACCAATAGGCATTCAGACATTCAGTGAAATAATACTTGAGAATTATTGTTATGCAGATAAGACTAAGCTAATCTATGAACTTGTCAATCAGGGCAAGTACTTTTTTCTGTCCCGTCCAAGAAGATTTGGGAAATCATTATTAATAGACACGATAAAGGAATTATTTGAAGGCAGGGAAGAGCTTTTTAAGGGTTTGTGGATAGAAGACAAATGGGATTTTAACAAGAAATATCCGGTGATAAAGATAGATTTTGGAGCAGGTGTATTTAAGAAAAGGGAAGAGTTAAGAGAAAGAATATTTTTTGTGTTAAAAGAAAAGGCACATGCCAGTAGCAAGTGCAACACTTCTCTGTCAACTTGTTGACACTACACATATTGAAATTATTCGGAAACTTCAAAGGGTGTAATGGATTAGGGAAGGGGTTTTTAATTACGATTAATTGACAGTCTGACAATAGT
>JAZDHC010000207.1:0-4744 GCA_043806395.1 Candidatus Desantisiibacteriota bacterium
CCTATTGCTGCTGTGGTTGTTGCCATGGCTCTTCTCGCAGCAGGGATAACAATTGCCATTCAAAGTATGGAAGAAATTATTATTCCGCACCATACTCCTGCTCCATTTACTTTATTAGTTCTTCTGGTGGTTGTTGCGACATGTAGCAACGGATAAATTAGATTTTTTAGACAAGAAATCGATGTTAAGAGGTCATGGTCAGCGGGTACAGTAGATGACCCAAAGCCAAAGGATATGGTAGAGCGGCTTGTTGTAGTAAAAGACGGGAAGCGTGTTACGGTACAGAATAAAGATATTTGGCAGGAATATATTCGTGCGGCAATTCCCCCGGGAATAACCCAGTTTTTCTTCTTTGACGGTGAAAAGATACAAGAGATTGCCTCTGATGATCACTCTGAGGTTCGGTTGCAATCTTCTCTGGAAGCGGCACTTGGTATTCAGTATATCAATCGGCTTGCAATTGATGTAGCTTATCTCAAACAGGAGGAACGCAAAGGCTTTATCGAGATTTCTGATGCGGATATTGAATTTAAGGAAAGTGAGCTAAAGCGTGAAAAAAATAAGTGTGAAAAAAAGCGTGCAGAAAAGGACGAAATAAAGTCAGAAATAGCATCTTTTTCCGAGGCAAGTGATAAGCAGGAGTGACAACAAGAAGGATGATTTTATAAAGTTTACGGCAGAAGCATTTTATAAGAACTATTGAGGAAGCCGTTTACACTGTTTTGGCAGAGTACTTTGTGGTGAATATTTACGAAGGAAATATTATTATGCAACCACTTTCATGGGTTGAGGTTAATTTAGATAGTATCAGGCATAATGTGGGAGAAATCCGAAGAATTATTGGGGATTCCTGCCAGATAATGGCTATTGTCAAGGCAGATGCCTATGGTCATGGTGCTGTGGCTGTGGCAAAAACAGTTGTTGATGCTGGGGTGCAACGGCTTGGAGTGGCCAGTCTGAATGAGGCAATTCAATTAAGAGAGGCAGGGATTATATGCCCTATCTTGAACCTTGGTGCAATCAGGACAGAGGATGTAGGGGACTGTGTGCATTATTCCATTACACCCAGTATTTTTTTATGGGATGCGGCAAAGACATTTTCTGATTATGCCATATTCAAGGGTATCAAGGTAAAGCTTCATATCAAGATAGATACTGGCATGAGGCGGCTTGGTGTGTCATATACTGAGGCATTTGAGTTTGTAAAAAAGATTCATTCCTTGCCAGGAATAGAAATAGAAGGGATTTTTTCGCATCTGGCAGCATCTGATTCTACTAATAAGGCATATGCTTATGAGCAATTTCGACGGTTTAAGGGGATTATCAGCCGTTTGAAAAAAATAGGGATTGTTGCACCAATTACCCATATCGCTAATTCAGGGGCAATTCTTGACCTGCCGGAGATGAGATTGGATATGGTGCGACCCGGGATAACCATATACGGGCTTTTTCCATCAAAATCAGTTTCACAGCAGGTTTCCCTTCAACCAGCTATGTCGTTTAAGACAAGGATAATTTTTCTGAAGGATATGCCAAAGGATTTGCCTGTGCATGGGTTTCTTCCTGTTTATGGCGGTATTTCATATGGCAGAACTTATGTGAAAAAAGGGCTGAAGGTAGCTACCATACCGGTTGGTTATTCAGATGGATACCCACGGGCATTATCAAATAAGGCTGAGGTTCTAATTCATGGGCAAAGGGCACCAATCATCGGAACAGTAACCATGAATTTTTGCATGATAGATGTTTCACACATCATGGATGTCAAAATAGATGATGAGGTGATTTTGTTTGGCGGGCAATTAGCTGTGGATGAATTGGCAGAGATATGCGGCACAATTAGTTATGAGATTTTATGCGGAATTAATTCTCGTATTCCGCGAATATATGTGTCAGGGAGGATATAACCTATGTTTCGTACCATGTGTAAATCAAAGATACATCGAGTGACCATTACTGAGGCAAACCTTCATTATACAGGAAGTATTACTATTGATGAGGTATTAATGGAGGCAGCTGATATCTTGCCCGGGGAAAGGGTGCAGATAGTTAACCTGAATAACGGATCAAGGGTGGAAACCTATGTTCTGCCAGGGATGAGAAATTCAGGATATATCTGCTTGAATGGAGCAGCAGCCAGATGGGGTATGCCTGAGGATCTGATTATCATTATCTCCTATGCTATGGTGGATGATAAAGAGGCAAGGGAATTTGTGCCAAAGGTTATATTTGTAAATGAAAAAAATGAGATTGTCCCCAGTCCAGCAGCAAGTGCAATATAGATCTTTTTGTTATCGTTGCAGAAATTGGTACAACCCCCTGACCCCCACCTGCGGGGGACATGCATAGTACCAGTGTCATTACAGCCTCTGACCACCTCAATCATAAATTTGACGCATAATTTAGCACACCTCTTTATCCCCGCTGGCGGGGGTAGGGGGTGGAAAATATCTGGCAAAAATTAGGGTGCAGTTTGCCCCGGGTAGTATTTAACTATCAGGGAATATCTGCCGATATAGTTGAAAAGAGTCCTAATGCAGATTATTCGCAAGATTTATCATCAATGATGTAAGCTTTTGGCAATATGGACAAAAATACGAGGAGGTAGGAATATCATGAAAAAACAAGGGTGGTTGCTCTTTTTTTTATTGACTCTGTGTGTAGCAGCATCTTCGTCTGAGGCACAAAACCCTGAACCAGAGGCAACGGTTATATCCGTAGGAAAAATAGATGCCACATGGAAAGGGGTACTATCTATTCCTATCTGGGCAGAGACAAATGTCTTTTTTGTTGGAACTACCCCTGTTGTTCTTCCAGAGGATGTTAAGGCATTCAAACTTAAGGTGGATTGGTTGGGTAATAACCAGACACGATTGGATGAGGAATCGTCTGTGATAATGAAGGTAGAGGCTGAGGATCCACCTTTTTCAGGTAACTGGAAAATGGTTTTTGAAAAAAATGAGGCCGTTGGGTGCAAGAAACATAGCTCATTTCAAAAGATTATCCTGAGCGATCCTGTTGTTCAGGAAAAACCAGAGGTAAGGTATAAAATATCCCTTTCCTCAATCCTTTCTGTAGGACCCAGAAGCGGTCCCAAGGAAACCTATCTTACAGTCAAATTATCTTCCATAGCCTATGATACCTATACTACCATTCCTTTTATCTCATTGGCAATTCTCCATGATCCAAACGGGGATCATAGTTGGTCTGGGATAAAGGCTTCTTCTTGCCTTCTTCACCTGCTGAGCCTTCAAACAGGAAATAGACCTGTGTCTATAAATAACCAGAAAGAGCTTTTATTTCATGATCCAAAGGGCAGTTTCAGGGTAAAATCAAATAATAAGGAAAATTATCTGGAGATTAGTTTTTTCCCAACCATTGATATAACCTCGGAGCAAACCTCTGAGGATTCTTGTCTAATTGGACCGGGTCTTGGGGATGTTTATCTCCTTGCAAGGAATTTACCCATAAAGCTATCTCTGGTGGAAACATTTTCTGCCAAAGCTAAGCTTTCCAAGCTATTTTTTACAATTGTTTCTCCTGAGGAAGCAGGGCTTGGTCCTGATAAAAAATTTGAGATACTTGTTGTTCCTGCAGCTAGCCTTCGTTTTTTTGAGGAGGGAAAACCTGTTTTTGGGACATGGCAACAATATGGGATTACTGATTCCTTCAGAGAACAACTCATTAAGATGAATTCAGGATGGGATAATGTTATTTCTCCATACGAAAAAGATTCATCAAAATATTTAGGGGAGGCATTTCTCAATTCTAAAGACAAAACCCCTATCAGGTGGAATCAAGAGATACTTCTGCCCATTACAATAGATTCAGGGATAGATGTTTTACCCTCATTTGTCGAAAAGCTGCAACTTTCCCTGCCGGATAACAATATTCCCATGAGTATTATTATGAATTCCAAACCGTATGCCAAGAGTACTATTCCAGAGGATGTGGTTTTGTCTTTAGAGGATAATGAGCAGGGGGGTAAATTTCCGAATTTCTTTGTTTTTGATGCCTATTTGGATAAATACTTTGGCACACCGCTTTTTATCACTAAGGATGATAAAACAACCCCTGCTGATACAAGGTCATTACGAATGCGGAGTATCTCATCTTCGCCTCAGGAATTCTGGACAGGGTCATACGAAACACCGGTTATATCCGGACAGATTACAACCATTGAGGGTAAAACACTTGGTGGTGCGGTTATTTACTTAAAACAAAAGGATACCGTAGTAAGAAAAGGGATAAGCAGTCCGGATGGATTTTATAAGATTTCAGTACCTTCTGATGAGGAACAATATAGTCTTTTGGTGCAATGTGAAGGATGTGAGGATGTAATTATTCCTGCTGTTGCCTTTTCTGCGGATAAAAGGGATGTGGTGAAGAATGTTTCTTTGCCTGTGGCAAGGGAGCAGTTGGCAGTTGACAGTCGGCAGTCAGCAGTTGGCAGTCAGCAGTTGACTGAAAAGGCAACGGTCACGACGAAACCAGTGGCAGTTGTTTCTGAAAAAGCGACGGTTACAACAAAGCCAGCGGTGGTTGTTCCCGAGAAAGCAACGACTACGATAAAACCTGCACCCACGGTTGAGGAAAAACCTGTGGAATTTACTGGCATTATCAAAAATGGCAGCTTTTCATCTGACACAATGTGCTGGAATATATTGAAGGTTGGCAGCGGACAGATAATGAATGTGTCAGTATTAAACGACTCGGACAAGTATCCACATGCACTGGATATTAA
>JAZDHC010000208.1:0-6504 GCA_043806395.1 Candidatus Desantisiibacteriota bacterium
CTACTGTCTCAACAACTCTTAATTGTCGGTAGGCAGTAATTCTCATTATGAACCGCAGAGTCGCAGAGTCGCAGAGAATTTATATGCTTCATTCAGCGTTTCTTCTCTGCGACTCTGCGTCTCTGCGGTGGAAAAATATCATAATGAGAATTACTGCCTACCGACAATTAAGAGTTGTTGAGACACTATTCCTTATCTGCAAAGTTGACAAAGACTCAACTCTTTTCACACAAAAGCCAGAAGAGCCTTATTATTAAAGAAGAAATCCGCGTTAATCCGCGGCTATTATCAAGGAGAAAAATATGCTGCGAATAGGAATGGCTCAGATTAACCCTATTGTTGGGGATTTGAACGGGAATGGGCAAAAGATTATCGAATACATATTAAGGGCAAAAGAAAAAGGCATAGATATCCTGAGTTTTCCAGAGATGGCTGTCTGTGGGTATCCACCGGAAGATCTTGTCTTTAAACCGCATTTTGTCAAGAACAATATTGAGACACTTCACAGAATAATTAAATATACAGACGATATCACAGTAATAGTCGGCTTTGTTGACAAAGATGAGGAAGGTAATATCTATAATGCTGCCGGAATTTGCCAGAATCAGAAACTTGTTAATGTCTATCATAAGATGAACCTGCCTAATTATGGTGTATTTGATGAGAAAAGGCATTTTACACCCGGCAAAAAACCACTTGTTTTTACCATTGATGAGACTATAATTGGGGTAAATATCTGTGAGGATATCTGGATACAGGATGGACCAACTGCCTTTCAGGCAAATATAGGTAATGCCGAGATTATCTTGAATATCTCTGCCTCCCCTTACCATGTTGGCAAGGGTAAACTGCGGGAAGAAATTCTGGCAAAACAGGCTGCGGATAATGGTATTATGATATATTATAATAACCTTGTGGGCGGACAGGATGAGCTGGTATTTGATGGTGGAAGTATGGTTATTAATCAGCAGGGGAAGGTGATTGCCTGTGGGAGGCAGTTTGAAGAGGATTTAATTATTGTTGACCCATTGGCAAAGGCAGGTGGTGAAAATCCCCTCTTGAGAGGGGTGAACACTACTGCGGACGGGGTGTGTTTTTCTGGCGTAGGGGCAGGGCTTGCCCCTGCCCTCTGTGGGATGCAGGAAATATATCAAGCTCTGGTACTTGGCACACATGATTATGTCCATAAAAATGGATTTACCCGGGTCGTCATTGGTTTAAGCGGAGGAATAGACTCTGCCATTGTGGCTGCTATTGCTACGGACGCCCTTGGCACAGAGAATGTAGTTGGTGTCTCCATGCCCAGTCAATACTCTTCCCCTGAAACACAGCAGGATGCCCAAAGGCTTGCGGAAAATCTGGGAATAGAGTTTCATATCGTACCTATCATTGGAATATTTGAAATATACCTTAAATCCATGAGTCAGGAGTTTGCCGGGCTGCCTTCAGATGTTACTGAGGAAAACCTTCAGGCAAGGATACGGGGAAATATTATCATGGCTTTTTCCAATAAATTTGGCTGGCTTGTTTTAACCACAGGGAATAAGAGTGAGATAGCCGTTGGATATTGCACCCTTTATGGTGATATGGCTGGCGGGTTTGCGGTGATCAAGGATGTACCCAAGACATTGATCTACAGGCTGGCTGAGTGGCGTAATTCGGCATGGTTCAAAAGACAGATAGTTGAGGGAAACAACCCCCTAACCCCCTTTATTAAGGGGGAATTCCACCCCCTATCCCCCTTTATTAAGGGGGAATTCCACCCCCTATCCCCCTTTATTAAGGGGGAATTCCACCCCCTAACCCCCTTTATTAAGGGGGAATTCCACCCCCTATCCCCCGCCAGCGGGGGACATTACACAGTCATCCCGGAAGGCATACTGACCAGACCACCCTCTGCTGAACTCAAGGAAAATCAAACGGATCAGGATACCCTTCCCCCTTATGAAATACTTGATTCCATCTTAGAGGCATATATTGAAAAGGATAAAAGCAGCGAGGAGATTGTCAGTCTTGGATTTGAATCAGATATAGTAAAACGGGTTATCAAAATGGTAGATACCAGCGAATATAAACGCCGCCAGTCTTCACCCGGGATAAAGATTACACCTAAGGCATTTGGCAGGGATAGAAGGTTGCCGATTACTAATAGATATGTTGAGGAGAGAAGGTAATAAGGTAACCCTCCTACCTCCCCTCCCCCTCTATCCTCGTTGCCTCACTGAAACACTGTTCAACCTGCATATGTTCCTTACCAGCCATAAGCAGATATGTACCCTTTGCTCTCCAGGCAGAGGCAAACTCAGGCATGAGGTTAATGGCTTTATCTATGCAGATGATGGCATCATCAATCTTGCCTGTATTCCCCAGGGTTGTGGCTTTATTATACCAGGCAGAGGCATCTATCGGGTTTATTTTAAGAGATTCATCATAGCAATTAATTGCCTCTGGATACCTTTCTAACTTAGTAAATACCAACCCCTTGTTGTACCATGCCTTAGCATTTGTGGGATTTATTTTGATGGTATTTTCAAAACAATTCATTGCCTCCTCATACCTTTCAAACTGGTACAGGATATTCCCTTTATTATACCAGGCATTAGCATCGTTTGCATCTAATTTGATTGCCTCATCATAATAAACCAATGCCTCCTGTGGACGGCCAAGCTGATACAGGATATTCCCCTTATTATACCATGCCTCTACGAAATTTTTGTCCAATTTAATAACCTCATCAAAACAGACATCTGCATCACTATATCTTCCTGCCTCATACAACAGATTACCCCAATTATACCAGGCATCTGTATAACCGGGGTTCAGCTTGATTACCTGCGAATAACATGTGCCTGCATCAACAACCTTCCCAAGTTTGCTTAAGGTTACACCCTTGCCATACAGGGCATTAACATGTTGTGGATTTTTGGATAGGATATTTTCATAGCAGATCAAGGCATCATCATATCGGCCAAGCATATAAAGGATAGTCCCCTTACATATCAAGGCATCATCATATTTTGGGCTTATCCTTAGAGCCTCTTCAATGCAAAGCAATGCCCCATTTAATTTATCTGCCTTTAACAAGAGCATGGCTTTTCTGTACCAGGCATTAAGATGCTCAGGTTTTATGGTTGTAACCTTATCGTAGCAAACGATTGCCTCGTCAAATCGGTTAAGTTTTTCCAGACTCTGCCCCTTATTATACCATACCTCTATATTCTCCAATTTCAACTCAATAGCCTTTTCATAATGAATGATGGCATTTTTTATCTCACCCAATTTCTCCATTGCCATACCCTTGTCATACCATGCCTGGGCATAGGTTGGATCATATTTTGTTGCATTATCAAAGCAATCAATCGACCCTTTAATCTTCCCAAACTCAAACAATATTGCACCCTTTTTATACCATGCCTGTGCATGGGATGGGCTTAATTTAATCACCATATCAAAACATGGCAGGCTCTGTTCCAATTTCTCCAGACTATATATCGCATCCCCCTTGTAATACCATGCTGAGGTGAATTCAGGATTAATATCAGTAGCCTGATTATAGCAGGTAATGGCATCATTAAATGATTTAAGACTGGTATAAGCCATTCCCTTCTGATACCATGCCAACTCATTCTTTGGGTTTAATTTAAGCATCTCATTGTAACACAGAATAGCCTCATCGTATTTTTTGAGTTCTATGAGAACGGTAGCCTTATCAAGCAATGCCAACTCATTCTTTGGGTTATAACTGATTGCTTTGTCATAACTTTCCACAGCCTCCTGCTGTTTGCCGAGTTTGACAAGGGATATTGCCTGATAACACCAGACCTCTGCCAGAGGGGCTCCCTCTCCATCATCAGGCTTAATTCTTAGTACGGTTGCATAACACTCAATGGCATCTTTATGCCTGCCAATCTCAGCCAATTCCACCCCTTTCTTAAAAATAGCCTCTGTGTTTTCAGGGCATATTCGGATAACCGACTCGTAACACCCGACTGCATCCTCATGCTTGTCTATTTTGGTCAAAGCCAATGCCTTGCTCATCCATGCCGCACTATCATCAGGTTTTATTTTCAGGACCTCATTGTAGCATTTAATCGCATCCTGAAACTTGTTTATGGTTGACAATGCCAACCCCTGATCATACCATGCAATGCTATTTGATGGCTCAAGTAGCAAGATCTGGCTGTAACAATCAGCTGCTGCCTGATATTTATTCATTAGCGTCAGCACCCTTGCCTTTCCAAGCAAGGCAGCCGTATCCGTGCCCTTTATCTTGATTGCCCCTTCATAACAGACGAGTGCTGCCTGATCCTGTTTCATTTCCTCCAATAGTTGTCCTTTTTTTAACCATGCCTTATAATACCCACCATCTAATTCAATTGTCTTGCCAAAGCATTCAATCGCCTTTTCATTTTCTTTCATCGATGCTAATGCCACCCCATAATTATACCAGGCATTAGTATGGGATGGGTTCAGCTTGATAACCTGTAGGTAACACTCAATGGCTTGCTTATGTTGGTTCAGACCAGAATTGATTACCCCCTTATTATACCATGCCTTAACATGTTGACTATCAATCCGCAGCACCTCATTATAACAGGTAAGTGCCTCATCCATCTGACCAAACTGGTACAAAAGATTACCCTTATTATACCATGCATTTAATGAGTTCGGGTTTAATTTAATGGATTCATCATAACCGTTAATGGCATCCTGATACCTCTTTAATCTGCTCAAAGCCAATGCCTTATCATATTGGAGCTGTGCTTCTTGAGGTAATATTGCAATTGCCGTATCATAACTCTTGATTGCCTCTTCATCCTGTTCAAGCCTGCTCAGAGCGTCCCCTCGCCTCCACCAGGCAATGCCATTTCCCGGAGAGAGGCTGGTTGCCTTATCCATACAGGCTAAGGCAACCTTGTGTTGCTGAAGGGTGATTAATGCCATACCCTTTTTGCACCAGAGGATAGCAGAATTGGGGCTTATGGTCAATGCCTCATCATAGCATTTTATGGCGTTTGAGGTATCTCCAGAATCAAGCAGGCTATCTCCCCTTTCTGTCCAACATGCTATATTTTTCGGGTCAAGTTTTGAGGCATTTTCATAACAAGGGATTGCCTCTTTAATTCTTTTAAGGTTATTTAACACACTTGCCTTTTTATACCATGCGTTAGCGTGGGTTGGCACAAGGGATATGACGCGATTGTAACAGATAAGTGCATCCTCGTACTGGTTTGCCATGGCATTGATATTGCCCTGATAATACCATGCCTCTGAAAGGGATGGGTCAAGTTTTACAGCCTGCTCAAGATACTCGCCAGCCTTTTTACCCTCACCAATCTCACTGAGTATAAGCCCCGCCCGATACCATGCCTCCACATTATCAGACTTAATCTTGACAATCTGTTCATAAATATCAAGTGCCTCTTTAACCCTGTCAAGCTTTAATAACACATTTGCCTTTTGATATGAGGCATCAAGTCCGTCTTCCTTCAGCAGCCTTATGGCTTCATCATAACAAATAAGGGCATCCTGATACCGTTCCAATCTGGTCAGGCTGACAGCCTTATTATACCACGCCTTACCGTAATTCAAATCCAGCAGGATTGCCCTATCATATTCCTTGAGACTAAGGTCATACAATTTTTGAGCAAGATAGATATTTCCAATATACAAGGATATACCTTTAGAGTCGAAAAATCCTATACCTTTTGACCTTACTTCGTTCAACTCAAACAAGGCTTCCTTATAATCCTTATTTGAATAATGGGTAAGCCCGATTAGAAATGTGGCTAACATAGAAGCCCTTCCACAAATAATCTCACTTGAGGTAAAGCTATCAACCCCACGAAGTTTGGATGAAAATTCCTTTTGATTTATCAACTCCACACCCTTCATCTCGTTTACAACCTTGAAATTAGGGATAAAAGCATCCTGTGTGGCAATAGGCACCCATCCCCAGACAACCATAGATGCCCTATATTTTTTACCGATAGTGGCTGCCTCTGCATCGTTTTTAACCCGTTCCACGATAATAGTCTCTATCCCTGTCTCATTGAATTTGTTAAACTTTTCCTTTAACTCTCTGGCAATAAGTCCAGTTATTTCCTTGCCAGCCTCTGATTCAACCATGTCAGTCCCCTTCCCTATTTCAGAGACAGCAATGATAAACTTATTTTTTGCTGGCACAGGAGAATTTGTTGCTGCCAAAGATATGGTGGGCAATAAAATGAATAGAAACAAGAGTTGTTTAAGCATGAGGAATACCTCCATCGGTTACTTGTGGGCACCTCTAAAAACTCAACTGAAAGCCGCACGCTGGCGGCGCCCGCAAAGCCGCTCAAAATACTCATTTACCACATGTAAACTACTGTCTCAACAACTCTTAATTGTCGGTAGGCAGTAATTCTCATTATGAACCGCAGAGACGCAGAGTCGCAGAGAATTTATATGCTTCATTCAGCGTTTCTTCTCTGCGACTCTGCGTCTCTGCGGTGGAAAAATATC
>JAZDHC010000209.1:0-3814 GCA_043806395.1 Candidatus Desantisiibacteriota bacterium
AAAAGGGAAAGGGAAGAGATTAAAGGGAAAATGGAAAAAGCTGGAAAAAGGGAAAAAAGAAACATAATTCTCTCTCTTTTTTCCCCTTTTTTCTTATTTACACCTGAGTAGTTACAATTGGCATCGAGATAAGATACCCGATGCCATATACAAATTAACTTGACTACTACGAGGAAGTATAGTATAATATTGGAAATAAAGATGAAACCATTATGTATAAATCGAGGTAGCAATGCCAAGAAAACTTCTTAAAGGCTTTCCAACAATAAAAAAGACACGATATAATTTCAAGATAAGCAAACTCTTTATCTTGCTGGGTTTTCTTTTTGGATCAACGATGTTGCTTTCTCCGACAACAATCCTGCCTCAATATCCAAAGGAAGGGGGGTTCAGTCAGGAGAATATTAAATCACCGTATACTTTTTTTTATGAGGACAGGGATGCAACCGTTCTGAAGCAAAAGGAGGCAGCATCGATTTCAATGCCTGTCTATTCCCTTGATATTACAGGGATAGCTGCAACACTTAAAGAGGTTTCTGAATTCTTTGCTGTTGTAGAAAAAATGCGACAGGATGAAGAGGTCAAGCCAACACAAATACCAGAGATGGTAAAAGAAAAGATTAAAATGAATATATCGGATGAATCGTTGCAGGCAATTGTTCGATACCCAAAGCTCTTTGAGATAGAATCTGATATTTGTGGGATATTACGGGCTGCTCTTGAGCATGGGGTAACAGCTATTCCTGTGGAAAGGGTAATGGGGTATGTGTCTGAAAATATCCTGCTTCAGGTTATTTCGCCCTCTGGAATATCGGAAAAGACAATAGCCAAACAAGAATTTTCAGGCTTTTTATTCAGGGATAAGATTGATAGCCTTGATGATTTTTCTTGTGTTTATCCCAAAATATTAGCCTCTCATAGTGTTCGTCAATATATGTTTGAGTTGATAATGAATTATCTAACACCTGATCTTATCTTTAATCAAAAGGCTACAGAGAAAAAAATAAAAGAAACGGTAAAGAATGTCCCCCCTGTAATGATTTGTGTAGAAAAAGGGGAAAAAATAGTCGGTGATGGGGACAGGGTAGACAAGATAGCAGCCATAAAACTCAAGGAATTAAGCAAGCATTATACCACAACCAATACCAATACCATGCTCGGATTTCTGGTCTTGCTTTACAGTCTGATTATTCTTGTGGCAGGTTATCTTTATAAATATCAACCAGCTATGGCTTCAACCAAAAATTTATTGATGTTGGGGGTAATCATTCTTCTATCCATGGCAATGGGCAAAATAATGCTTCATTTTGACCTGTCGATATATGCCATACCCATGGCAGCTATCTCTATTATCCTGGCTATTTTGTTTAATGAAGAGCTTGCTGTATTTATCACCTTGTTTTTGAGTATCTTAATGGGATTTCTGGTTGGAGGAAGGTTTGAATTTGTTCTTTTCTTCTTAGCTGGTGGTTTGAGTGCCATCTATACCATTTCCGCATCTTCAAGAATGCTCAGGGATATCTTGCGGTTGGGGATAATTATTGCCATAGCCAATGCCACTATTATTATTGGTTATGCTATTGTAAAACAAGATGTTATGAATATTGGACAGGATCTCCTCTGGGGTTGTTTGATTAATGCAGGACTATCTACCATGCTTGCCATTGTAGGACTCTTATACATGGAAAAGCTATTTAATGTTACGACTAACTTCCAATTGTTTGAGCTTTCAGATGTAAACACCCCTCTCTTGAAAAAGCTCTTGCTTGAGGCACCGGGGACATATCATCATTGTCTGTTGGTTGGAAATCTGGCTGAAGCAGCGGCTACAGAGGTAGGCGCCAATGCCATTTTGTGCCGTGTTGGTGGATATTATCATGATATTGGCAAGATAATCAGGCCATCATACTTTGCAGAAAACCAGACAGGGGAGAATAAGCATGAGGATATAAATCCAAGCATGAGTGTTTCTGTTATAAAATCACACATAAAAGACGGTCTGGAGATAGCTAAGGAATTCCGTCTACCATTAAAGGTAATCGATATTATCCAGCAGCATCATGGGACAACCCTGTTGACATACTTTTATCAAATACAAAAACAAAGACAGGAAGATGTAAATAAAAATGAATTCAGGTATCCTGGTCCAAAACCACAACATAAGGAGGCAGCTATTGTTATGTTGGCTGATTCTGCAGAGGCGGCCTCAAGAAGCCTTCCAAAACCAACGGCCGTCCGGATTGAGGAGATGATAAAAAAGGTTATCGATAATTATTTTACAGATGGAGAGTTTGATGAATGCGACCTGACACTCAGGGAATTAACCAGAATAGGAAATGTCTTGACCAGACTGCTTACAACGATGTATCATTCAAGGGTTGAGTATCCGGAGGAAGAGAGTCAGGAGGTGGAAGGTGGGAAGGTTGAGGGTGAGAAGGTGGAAGGGTTGAAAGGTAAGAAGGGTTGAAAGGTAGGAAGGTGAGAAGGAGTCAGTTATATGAACATATGGATTTCAAATCGCCAAAAAATATTCCCCATCAAAAGAGAATCCATCAGGGGTATTGTCCGAAGGGTGTTAAAGACTGAAGGGGTAAAAGCCGATGAGGTAAGTATTGTGTTTTGTGATGATGCTTTTATTCATGAGCTGAATAAAAGGTACCGAGGTGTAGATGGGGCAACAGATGTTTTATCCTTTAGTCTTACTGAAGGGAAGGAAGGAGGCAATAATCCAGTGGGTATTGTCTCGCTTGGGGAGATTATCATCTCTGTGGAGACAGCATCAAGGCAGGCAGAGGAGTGTCAGCACTCCATTGAAAGGGAACTGGAGGTATTGATCATTCATGGGGTTTTACATCTCATAGGGTATGACCATTCTGTGGAGGATTGGGAACAAGGGGAGATGTATAAGAGGCAGATGGAGTTGCTGGGGGAAACATACAAATGAGATTCTTTCATGGTCTAACAGACAGTTTTAACTATGCTATTGCTGGTGTAATTCATGGATTAAAGACACAAAGAAACATGCAGATTCATGTGATTGCAGCAATTGTTGTTCTTATTGCCAGCCTGTTTCTTAATCTTAGCCGAATTGAATTAGTGTCTTTAATCTTTGCCATTTCCATAGTATTGATAAGTGAAATGTTCAATACAGCGGTAGAGACTATGGTGGATTTAATTACTGACTCCCATCATCCTCTGGCAGGTACAGCAAAGGATATTGGGGCTGGTGCAGTTTTAATTGCAACAATAAATGCTTTAATTATAGGGTATCTTATTTTGTACCATCGATTTAGTGGAGTTGATAAATTGCTGCCAACCAGCCCGCCAGTAATCCATATCACCTTTGCCAGCCTTGCGTTGGTGATTATCATAGTTCTTGCTATTAAAGCTGGGTATGGATGGCAATCATTTTTAAGGGGTGGGATGCCATCTGGTCATTCGGCTGTAGCTTTTTCTATCTGGGTTGCAGTAACATTTATCAGTCAGGATATAACAATCTCTTTTTTGGTATTTATTATAGCAGTATTAGTCGCTTATAGTCGCTATAAGGCAAGAATCCATAGTCGGATAGAGGTGCTTGTCGGAGCTTTTATAGGAAGCGGGATAACTTTGATCATATTCATTATGTGCAGGTGAGAGTGCAAGTAAATAGACTGTAGGCTATAGTGCAGAGACTACTGTCTCAACAACTCTTAATTGTCGGTAGGCAGTAATTCTCATTATGAACCGCAGAGACGCAGAGTCGCAGAGAATTTATATGCTTCATTCAGCGTTTCTTCTCTGCGACTCTGCGTCTCTGCGGTGGAAAAATATC
>JAZDHC010000210.1:0-10332 GCA_043806395.1 Candidatus Desantisiibacteriota bacterium
GAGGCTGGTTTATAACCTGAACCTGTTTGATTGCTATACATTCCCCTCCACATGGATCTTTCACTTTCAGGGTAATAGTTTTGGTGCCCGGGGTTAATAAATACTGATGTGAGACAGTTGAGGTGCTTGTTGTTACTGTCCATTCACTGCCATCTTCTATCATCCACTCTACAGTCAAGGGCATTCCTTCGGGGTCAGTTGATCCTGCAGCATTCAGGGTAAATATTGTTCCTGATGTGCCTACAATCGGCATAACAGTAAATGTGGCAACAGGTAATTGATTAACGACATTCACCTGCATCGTAGTCGCAACAGTTGCATTGTGCATATCTGTTACCATCAGGGTAATAGTTTTTGTCCCGGGGCTTGGATACTGATGTGATGCCGTTCTGGTGGTTGTACTCTCTGTCCAGTTACTCCCAGTTTCCCATTGCCAGCTCAAGGTTATAGTACCCTCTATGTCAAAAGATGCAGCAGCATTTACATAGAAAATAGCAGCTACTGTACCTGTGTTCGGAGTAATAGTGAATGTCGCCATAGGTGGTGTATTAGGAGTAGTAGTAAATTCCCAAATTGGCCCTTCAGCAGAACCACTCTGGCTATCAATAGCTATTATTTTCCAGTAATAACGGGTATTATGGTTCAGAGTGCCAGGGCTATAATTAGTTAGTACCCCCAGACTGACGCATTGTAAGGAAGTAGATGTCCCAAAATAAATGTAATAGGTAATGGTATCCTCAGTGTCAGTGTCACCGCCTTCCCATCTCAGAATTTGAATTATAGGTACGGATTGTGTTCCATGAGAGGGAGAAGGATTGAATGGAGTATATGGAGACTGATTTATAACGGTAACCTGATGGGTAGTAGCAGCTGTCTCCTCAGCCGTATCTATAGCCTCCATGGTTATCTTTTTGCTCCCACCAGCAGGATACTTATGTGAAGCAGTTTTGGTAGCAATAAAATTTCCACCTCCAGGACAATCCCATACCCCATCACTCTCCCAATCCCATCTTACCCTGAGCGTACCAGTTTCATCTTCATTGTCACAAGAACCTGAAGCATCTACCATAAATGTGGTGCCAGTAGTGCCCATTGAAGGAAAAGGGATAACCGTAAAGGTTGCTATTGGTGGGGTATTAACGGTCTTTACCCATAATTCATCAACATTACTTGCATATCCATCTACTGCCCCGCAATCTCCATCAGGCACATAAAAATAGAGATCATATTTGCCTGTTGCCTGTGAATATGCTGGATCCCAGATGTAGCTTGCTTCCAAACTATTATTTATATTTTCATCGTCAAAATCCTCTGATATAGGTTCAACATGAACCATAACACATCTGGTTTCTTTTATTTTTATTGAGACAACTGCCCCCTGACCCCTGATAGCTTACCACAACTACCTTGCCAACATATTCTTAGCCATAGCCTCTAATCTTTCCACTCTTTTCTCCATAGGTGGGTGTGTGGAAAACAAGGAAAGGATCCCACCACCTGTCAGGGGACTGACAATAAACATATGAGCTGTAGATGGATTAGCCTCCATTGGAACCCGTTGTGTGCCAATATGGAGTTTTTTAAGGGCATTAGCTAAGGATTGAGGATGACCGCATATTTGAGCACCAGCAGCATCTGCCTCATATTCCCTTGCTCTGGAGATAGCAAGTTGAATAATCATGGCAGCAATAGGGGCAACAATACTCATAACAATAAACACCAATGGACTGCCGCCTTCCCTGTCATTACTGCGACCCCCGCCCAATATAGCTCCCCATCTTGCCATACTGGCTAACATAGATATTGCCCCAGCAATTATCGCTACAATAGAACTGATAAGAATATCTCTATTTTTTACATGCGCCAACTCATGAGCCAGAACCCCTTCTAATTCATCATTGTTTAACAGGTTGAGGATTCCCTCTGTTACAGCTACAGCCGCATGTTGCGGATTGCGACCTGTGGCAAAGGCATTTGGGGCAGATTCTGGAATAATATATACCTTAGGCATAGGCATATTTGTTTGTTGGGTAAGTTTTGTAACTATTTGATAAAGTTTAGGTGACTCTGTATAGCTTACCTCTTTGGCTCTATACATGGCTAAAACTATCTTGTCTGAAAACCAATAGCTAACAAGATTCATGATGGCTGCCATGCCCAAAGCAATAACCATTCCCCCATTTCCACCAAGTGTGTTGCCTACAAAGACTAACAAAAGCGTTAATGCTGTAAGCAGAAAGGTTGTCTTAAATATATTCATTTTTTCTCCTCCAATGTTTTTTATACTATGTGATTTGTCAGCACAATAACATGTGCATAGGATGCAGGGTACGATTAAAAGGATTAAATACAAGACCCAGAATCTCCAATGTTACCACACCCAACAATGCTTCGTCGTTTTCTTCGCCAAGAATTACTGGTGTATGAGCCTCGCCCTGAGGGAAGCTCACAAAAGCCTCTGAGATCGCTCTCTCAACTATTGTGCCATCAGCAAGAGTAAAGGATGATTTCCGTTTAGGTGACAATCCAATTGATTCCCATACTGTTTTGGGTAAAAGCGAGTAAGTTGCCCCACTATCTACAAGAAATCGGACATTTTCCTGTTTACCTGATAGCCCTTGTACCTGACCTTCAACATAGGTAATACCCATAATTCCTCCTTCTCATAGCCACATTTATTACTGAAAATTACACCCCATACCAATTGAGCGACCAAATATCCCAATAATTATTGTCAATAGCAAAAAAACACTTGACTTTTCCGCCAATTATTGATAATATATTCAAATCATGCCGGGATGGTGTAATTGGTAGACATGTACGCTTGAGGGGCGTATGGGGTAACCCGTGCGGGTTCGAGTCCCGCTCCCGGCACCAGTAATTGTTGGCTATGGCTTGAAAATGTTGACATGATTCAAAATTGTTTACCACAGAAGCATAAAGGCACAGAGAAGAACATCCCCCTAACCCCCTTTGTTAAGGGGGAATTAGGAAAATAAAGTCCCTCTGCTCGATTGCTCAATTTGTTACCTTGATTTGAACCATGCCGAAATGTTCACCATACGAGGTATGGAAGATAATACACCCCTGCCCTGATTAACATCCCCTCTAACGACCTGTCCTCTTAATTTTAAGGGGCACGATTTCCATGCCCCTACAAACTATTTATTTCGTCTCTGAAATTTTGTACGCTTTAAGAGTTTTTTATACTTATGCTTGCGAATTTTTTTTCTTCTTTTCTTAATAACGCTGCCCAATTTTATACCTCCTTACAATCTCCCTAACATGCTTAGAGCATAGCAACAAGTATAAAACATTATTATTGTTTTGTCAAGAAATTTATTGTCGTTAAGGATAAATTGTCAATAATAAAAAAATAAGCGTTCAGGGAGGAGCGTAAATGATTAAACCAACAGGTAATATAGTAGAGATATTTAAGAGCATACAAGGAGAAGGGCTATGGATAGGGGAGAGACAGATATTCCTGAGGCTTGCCGGATGTAATCTTTCTTGTAAATATTGTGATACAGGTTATGCCCTTGAGGTTCCACAAAGATACAAGATAGGGAATAATACGGACAGGGACAAGCCCTGTCCCTACCATAATAATCCTGTAACTTTAACCGAAACTATAGAAATGATAAAGAGTTATGGCTCATCCTTAACCACGGTTTCCATTACCGGTGGCGAACCTCTCTTGCAGGTTGACTACCTGAGAATGCTTCTTCCTCTCTTGAAAAGGGAGGGGCATAGGATATATCTGGAAACAAACGCTACCCTGCCAGAACAGTTAGCAGAAATACTCCAGTGGGTTGATATTGTGTCTGCTGACATTAAACTGCCAAGCTTTACTGGAGAGGCAGATATTCCAAAAGAACATCGAGAATTCTTGAAGGTAGCAAAAAAAAAGGATCTATTTGTTAAGGTAGTGGTTACAGATGAGACAATTATGGATGAAATATCCATGGCAGTTGACATTGTAAGAGACACGAATAAAAATATCCCTCTGGTTATTCAACCAGCCGTGAAGAACGGAAAACCTATGGAAAATCAGGAAAGATTGCTGGAATGGAATGATTATGCTGCAAAAAGATTGACGAATGTCAGGTTAATCCCTCAGATTCATAAGCTCATGGGATGGAAATAGATAATGCTTTATATCCGTAGAATTCTTCAAGCTATAGTCTTCATCATTTTTATCGTGTTAATTTGCTACACCACATATCCCCTATCTCTGGGAAGAGTTGTGGCAATATTTCCACAATTTTCCCCCTTTCTTTTTTTGACTGGTGTTCTTGTCCCGGGGATTATCTTAATTGGGCTGACACTACTTTTTGGACGGGTATTTTGTGGTTGGATATGCCCATTGGGCTGCATACTTGAGTATACCAACCTACTATTTCCAAAGCATTTAGCCTGTATCTCGCCAGGATTGAAGTATTACCTACTTATCGGGCTTGTGCTTTGCTTTCCCTTTTTATGGCACATTGAACCACTTTGCCTGATGCAGAGGCTTTTCTGTTTTATCCTGACCCCATGGAGATACACCCCATATTTTATTATTACCATTGTTACGGTCATAGTCATTTTATTCTTCCGCAGGGTATGGTGTCAATCGCTCTGCCCCCTCGGCGGACTCTTGTCTTTGCTTTCCAGATACAAAAGGGTTAAACGGCAAGTATCATCTGCCTGTACCCAATGTGGAAGGTGTCAGCGAATATGCTGGATGAATCTTAAGCAGGATGATTGTTTGCTTTGTTTCAGGTGCCAACGGAATTGTCCAAAAGGAGCTGTTTGCTTTTGTTTTGGCAAGCCCGCCATAGAAAAAATAGATGTAACCCGCAGGGGAATAATAATTGCTATAGCTTCTGGAATCGTTTCCGCCATAGCAATTCGATTAATCCCCCATAGTCAGGATAAATACCTCATCCGTCCACCCGGGGCATTACCAGAGGATAGATTCATAGCTACTTGTGTCCGCTGTGGGGCATGTACAAAGGTATGTGTCAGCCATGGGCTTATCCCTGATTTTTTGGGCACAGGATTGATTGGACTGGGTATTCCAAGGCTAATACCAAGGATTGGGGCATGTGAAGATTTTTGCAACTTATGTGGACAGGTCTGCCCCTCTGGAGCAATTCAAAGGCTTACTCTGGATGAAAAGAGGAAAACAAGGATTGGTACGGCTGTGATAAATACAGAGGAATGTATTGCCTATAATGAAGGAAAACCCTGCATGGTATGTAATGAGCAATGCCTATATAATGCCATAAATTTAGATGCCAAAAAGAGACCTGTGGTTAATGAAAAGAACTGTATAGGTTGTGGGGTTTGTGAAAACAAATGCCCTGTTTATGGAGAGGCAGCTATACGAGTGGTTGGCAGGCAAGGGATGTCTGGACTAAATTTTCGTTGACAGATTGTTCTGTTTAGCAATTGTAATTAAATTATTGATTGTCATAACTATGATTATGCTTTTAATTATGGGGATTGTTATCCATCCTGACGAAGATAAAGGAGAATGAAAATGGGAACTTTATTGGGTACTTTAAGTCTTTTGCTCTTGACAATAATCATTGGGATTCTTTTTTTTCGTCAACAATATCAGGAGCATAAACAGCTGCCTCGCTAAAACACTTAAGCAGGACAGACCAAGAAATAGTTTATTTTTAACATCTTAGTTGATAAGAAGTTAGAAGGAGTATTTCTTTTTCTTCATTGATCTAACTCTCTATGGTACTGAATTAATCCTTGTTTCAAATGTTTTTGTAGAAAATTTTTCTTATTATCTATTTATATTGTAAAGCATGCCGAAGAAGAGGGGATGAGAAAATAGTTCTCTGTAGTGACTGCAATAAATGTCCAGATAATGCTATCAAATTCATTGATTTAGGACCTCATGATCAGGTATATGGGAAAAAGTGAATACCATCCTTGGACCCTACTCCCCAATAATCTTCACCAGAACTCGCTTTTTTCTCTGGCCATCAAACTCTCCATAGAATATCTGTTCCCATGTGCCAAAATCCAGTTTGCCATTGGTGATAGCTACAACAACCTCTCTACCCATTATTTGCCGTTTCAGGTGGGCATCAGCATTATCTTCACCTGTGCGGTTATGTTGATAGTGGGATATTGGCGCATGAGGTGCAAGTGTTTCTAACCAATCATCATAGTCATGGATAAGCCCGGACTCATCATCGTTTATATACACACTTGAGGTGATGTGCATAGCATTTACAAGGCACAAACCCTCTTTTATCCCACTTTTCCTTACCAATTCCTCAATTTGAGGGGTGATATTAAGGTATGCCCGCTTAGTTTTGGTATTAAACCAGAGATATTCTGTATGAGACTTCATTTTATCCTCGCTAAGATTATCCGCAGATTACGCAGATTAAGATTTTTTGTTTGTTGTCTTTCTTTTATTAGAACATCTGTGTAATCTGCGTAATCTGCGGATTAATTCTTCTCTGTGTCTCCGTGTTAAATTCTCAATCCATAATCTTCCAAAACGCCCCTTAGTTTTTCCTTATTATCTTCCTTTAATCCAACTAAGGGAAGCCTGACCTCAGGTGAGATCATGCCCATAAAAGCCATAGCTTGTTTAACTGATGCAGGATTTGTCTCGATAAACATGGCATCACAAAGGGGTAGAAGTTTATAATGAAGGCGTTTTGCCTCTTCCATATCCCCCTTGTCAAAGGCATCTATCATCTTTTTCATATCTTGAGGTACAATATTAGCTGCTACAGAAATAACCCCTTTGCCACCAATAACTAAAGTTGGCAATACTGTCGCATCATCCCCTGAAATAAGGGTTATTTTATCCTCACAAAGGGCAATTACTTGACTTATCTGATTCAAATTACCAGTTGCCTCTTTAATTCCAACAATATTGGCAAAGTCATGAGCCAATCTGGCTACTGTTTCTGGCAGTAAATTTACCCCAGTGCGGGACGGAACATTGTAGAGAACAACAGGGAATCCTATCCCGGCAATTGCCTTATAATGGTAATAAAGCCCTTCCTGAGTTGGCTTATTATAATACGGTGTAACACACAACACCCCATCTGCCCCTATTTCACGGGCATATTGAACCAGAGACATGGATTCTGCCGTACAATTAGAACCTGCCCCAGCAAGCACAGGAACCCTTTTATTCACTGCCTCAACCACAATCTTTATTACCCGACGATGCTCCTCATGGGAAAGTGTAGCAGATTCACCCGTTGTTCCACAAGGGACAATAGCATCTGTTCCCTTTTCCATATGGAATTCCACCAACTCCCGCAACTTTTCCTCATTTATCACTTCATCCTTAAATGGCGTAACCAACGCAACAATAACACCAGTAAACATTGTCCTCACCCCCTTGTATGCTGGATATTATACTTCATATTTCCTGACATGTCAATAAAAAATTGCAAGCAGTCAGTTTTAACTAAAGCTTTTTTTATAACCTGTCGATATGAGTAGAGAAAGAAAACTACATTTTAGAGGAGTTGTCGCATGAATTTACCAATAGAAATATTTAAGGAAGGAGACACCAGCTATATTGTTTCTTGTCCAAGGCTGGAGATATATAGCTATGGTAAAACCGTTGACAGGGCAATTCACCGGATGAAAGAGATAGTAAAGTTTTATGTTGAATCAGCAGAACAATTGAACATAAGCTTAGAGGATGCCTGTGGTGTTTCAGATGAATTGTGCCTTCAAATTGAGCCATGCAGCATCAATGAGAAACACCCCTCACAAAAACTTCGTTGCAAGATAAATTAGTCCTGCAACTTACAGCAATCATAACTGTTTTTTTATATCGCTAAAAGAAATCCGTTCGCGGTAAAGGTATATCCAGCCAATAACAATGGTTACAATCCACTGACTGATATGTATGACCAATGAATAGGTAAGAGCTGTATTTTTATCTATTCCAAACACAGCCAATCCTAAAACAGCAAAGTACTGAAATGTTCCAATATACCCCGGAGATGAAGGAATGGATATACCAATAGCTATAACGATTAAAACAAAAACTGCGGCAAAAAAAGGAAGATGGATATTACATCCAAGAAACATACAATAAAAGCTGATAGCTGAAAATGTCCATAATAGCAGTGAATAAAAAAAGATAAGAAGAATTTCCTGCCAATTTTTAAGCACATCGAATCCAGATATGAATGAATGAGTATGTTCAACGATGCCTTTACCAATATGACTTGGCAGCTTAGTACATAAAAATTCAACTACTTTTATTACCGATTTTTTCCCTATCCACATAGCTATTAATATCACAGTAGCGAATAAATAGATCCCAATGACAATATGACTAATTCTGGTTACCTCTCGCGGAAACGGACAAAAGAACAATATAACCCCAAATAAAAAAAGCAAAGAAAAGCCATCAAATATTCTTTCCAGAACAATGGTTGCAAAGGACATACTTTTGCTTACATCCTCTTTTTTACCAATACAATATGCTCTGACCAATTCTCCTATTCTTGCCGGCAGAATATTATTTGCCATAAATCCAATCATAACTGCGGAAAATAGTGAAGAAAACCTGATTTGCTTAATATGCTTAAAAAAATATTTCCATCTCCATGCCCTGATGACATAGGTAAGGATACTAAAAAATGTAACAGGGATCAAAAAGAGATAGTTTACCTCTTTTAATGCCTTGAAGAATTTATCAAATTCTATACTTTGAAAAGCAAGATATAGAAAAAATAGACTTATACCTATTCCGATCCAGAATCTTTTGTCTTTGCTTATCAGACTGAAATTATTCATATGCCCTCTTCCAGTATTTATTAAGATATTTACGACTATTATACCATATACTCTTAACCAAGTCAAGGTTAATTAATTGAGGCTCTCTCTACTCGCAATGCTCACACTTTCAAAAAGATTACTGCACGACAGGTTGTTACGGAACTAAAATTGTCGTAGGGACAGGGCTCGTCCCTGTCCGTAAAACGCACCAAACGGTCACAAACGCAACGGAATAATCAACAGACGGACACCCACAAGGGGATGTCCCTACGAAATACGGACAACATATTGTACGCATCTCCTGTCAAATTCCCATTCCGTAACAGCCTGTCGAGTTGAATTTGCAGGCAAAAAGGACAAGGCTTATCCTGAAAAAGGACGACCAATTCTTGTTGTGAGAGAAATTGGTACAAGAATATTTTATTACATCCTCTTAATGCCAAATGATATTGGCTATGAAGAACTAAAAGGATTTATAGAAAAACAAAAACCCATCGGCAAGGGAGTAAGAAGAATAATTACTACCTATGAGGAGTTGAAATGTTCTTGGGATAAATGCCTACTATAAAGAAAGAAGGAGGAAATTAAGATGTTTGGAATAATAGGCTATATTCTGCTTGGTATTTCACTACTTATGTTATGCTTTGAAATATATAAACGGAAGGGTATTCCCCCCTTACAAGAAAGTGGACTCTTATTAGGATTAATTGTAGCTGGATTTGCACTTGTTTTTAATTATCATGAATCACTATCAAATTCTAAAGCCATTCAACAACAACAATTACAACTAAAAGATATGCAAAATGTTTTAGGTAAAGGCAATAAATCACTATTAATACAAATTAAACAAATGGAAGTTGCTCAAAATCAAATTAATGACTTGCAGAAAATAGTAACCCAATCAAACAGTTTATTGAATTCGCAATTAGCCCAAATGCAAAAGACTAATGAATTGGTTCATGACCACCTCATAAAGGCTGATTCCATTGCTACAAATACCGAGAAGACTCTTAAGAATATCCATCATCAGGCAGAGATATTATCCGAGATGTTAAAACAAGAACAGACTCAAGTTGAATCTTTAGGAAAGCAAATCAGAACAAATCAGGAGATTCTAAGCTATACTAAGTCATCATACCTTTTTAATACCGAAGAAGATAAAAAACGGAAAAGGGAATTGATTCAAAGCATCATCAATGAAATGAAGGGTAACGAGAAACTCCTTGATGAAATTTCTAAACTCCCTACCAGTACAACAATCCTTACCGGTTCAACAATTAATTTTTATTTCTTAAAGACTTATTCTTGGGAGTCGATTATAAATATGGGATGGTTAGGATTATTTGATAATAGCCAGATAGTAAGTAAATTGGGTGAATACTATGCGGGAATTCTTCAACTAAGATACAATTTGCAACTAGTGTCTCAACAACTCTTAATTGTCGGTAGGCAGTAATTCTCATTATGAACCGCAGAGACGCAGAGTCGCAGAGAATTTATATGCTTCATTCAGCGTTTCTTCTCTGCGACTCTGCGTCTCTGCGGTGGAAAAATATC
>JAZDHC010000211.1:0-7403 GCA_043806395.1 Candidatus Desantisiibacteriota bacterium
GTGTATTTGCAAATGAAAAGATTACTGTTAACAATTTTAATCGTAGCAGCAACCAACACCGTAGCCAATGCCAGCGGCATTGGCTTAAAATTCCCACCCACCGCCCGTTCCTATGCCTTGGGTGAATCCTTGGTGGCTAATTCAAAAACTGGTGCTGAAGCCATTTATTTTAACCCGGCAGGACTATCAAACATCAATCTCAACTCTTTGGAATTCTCCGCTTTTGATGGTGTCTCAGACATTGCCTACAATTCTCTCAGTTATTTCAAAAACATACAACCAAACACAGGATTGGGGGTAAGCCTTGGGATGTTAAACGCTGGCGAAGAAACCATCAATGAACTTGATGGCTCAGCACGGTCTATCTCAACCATGAAAGACACCTACCTGACCCTTGCCGCTGGGAAGAAGATAACCCCTGATATTGATGCCGGCTTGAGCCTTAAGATTATTTCATCCAACTTAGCAGAGGAATATAAAGCCAATGGTTTTGCCGTAGACATGGGAATTCTCTATTCTCAGGTTTGGAATGATTTACCAATATCAATAGGTGCCAGCTTACAGAATATCGGCACAGGGTTGAAGTATGAGAAAAAAAGCAATAGTTTACCGACTAATATCAGGATTGGAGGGGCTGTAACAGTAGAAGGTATGGAATTTATGGCTGCTGTGAATAAAGATAAAAATGGAGTGAAGATAGGACTTGGGGCAGAATATTATCCCCTTTCCTATCTGGCGTTAAGGGCAGGGTATAAAACAGGCTATGCTAATCAAGGATTGTCTCTTGGCTTTGGGATTACACGAAAAAACATAGGGTTTGATTATGCCTATTGCCCAATAACAGATTTGGACTCTAATCATAGGGTGTCAATGGGGATAAGGTTTTAGGAAGATTTTGCCACAGAGGTCACAGAGAGCACAGAGAAAGAACATATTTGTTAGGACTTACGCAAAATGAAAGAGCACCCACCACATACGGTGTTTTTGAAAGATGGTAACTACTCAACCACATTAGCAACAGAAAAGAAAACTACGAAATACGCGAAAGTACGCGAAATTTACAAGAAAAAAGGAATTTGTAAATCAGGATTTCGCGGTTTTTTTGCGCTTTTCGTAGTTATCTCTTAATAGCTGAGTAGTTACGAAAGGTGATGACCACCAAATATGGTGATTAAAATGGTGTTTTGCGTAAGTCCTATTTGTATTGGATTGGTTGTATTTCTCTAATTCCCCCTTAAAAAAGGGGGTTAGGGGGTTGTAAATCCGTAGATATCTCAACAACCCCACAAACAGCGAATTGACATAATAAACAATGCAGTAAGCGAGCAGGCTACAACATTATTCAAAAGGCGTGAAATTCTTAGGAACAGCAATCAAACCTCACCGCATTTACATCGCCAATCGCACCAAGGGTAATTTTTATGTAGCCATAGAAAAGCAAAACGCTACTGTAAGAAAACACAACCCAACAAATGAAGGACAGGCTGCTTTTCTTAGCAGTATGAATTCATATCTCGGCATTATGAAACACTATAAAACCTACAAACTCCGCAAGGTAATGTTATTCAAAAACCTATCCGGCTGGTGGTGGAATTATGTGTATTTAAGCGGTGGAATAGCTAAATTCGTAATAAAACAAAAAGCAACGAAATGCTATTGGTATAAGAATAAGTAATTATCCCCCCATCGTAACTACTCAGCGAGGGGAATTTACCACAAAGAAACAGAGAAGAATTAATCCGCAGATTACGCAGATTACGCAGATGTTCTAATAAAAAAAAGACAACAAACAAAAAAATCTTAATCTGCGTAATCTGCGTAATCTGCGGATAATCTTAGTCTGATTCTGTGGATTCTTTTATCTCTATACCTCTATGGTGAGTAGTTACCCCCCATCATCCCATCAAATTATCATCCCCCTCCCCTTCGAAAAAACAGTTGCAAAATCATTGTATCTATGTTATACTATTTCACTATAAATTAGAAGAATCGTAACTACTCACCACGGAGACACGGAGAACACAGAGAACCACAAGAGATTTTCAGGATGCTTTCAGGGTGTTCCCCTACACTTTAAGGCAACATCAATTATGCAAGAGAAGTGAGAAATAAAAAATAATGGTATTCCCCCTTAGTAAAGGGGGTTAGGGGGTTGTTTTTCATCAATTCTTTGTGTTCTCCGTGGTAAGTAGTTACGATAATACATAAGGAATGGTAGATGCATATTATTACACGAAAACGGTTGAACGAATTTACAGAGAAACATCCTGATGCCAAGTCATCACTTCAACATTGGTATATATTGATGAAATCGGGACGATTCTATTCGTTTATGGAGTTACGGGCAACTTTTCCCAATGCTGATCAAGTTGGGAATCTGACCGTTTTCAATATTGGTCGCCAAGTGCGTCTGATTGCGGCCGTCCATTACAATCGGCAAAGAATTTATATTCGTGCAGTGTTAAGGCACGATGAATATGATAAAGATAAATGGAAGGAGTAACCCATGTTGACAGAAGTAAAAACTACTGAACGCGTCTGGCCAATGCTATCTCCAGTTATATTTTTCCCTCACACGGAGAATGAGTATCAACGACTCGTAGCTTTACTTGATAAGTTGATTGACATTGTAGGTGAAAATGAAAATCATCCTTTGGCTTCATTGATGGAGGTAATTGGTGTGCTAATTGAAAAGTATGAAGACGAACATGTTCCAGAATTGACTGAGAGCACAAATGAAGTCAGATTCGAAAGCAAAGTTAACTGGTGAAATAGAGTAGAATTAGATAACACACTTTATTTACTTTCAATCTCTGGTATGAGGAAGTCAATCATTAAATAATTAAAGACGCCAGTCAAAGAATGTGCAGAGGAAATTAAGTGGTAGGCTTTTAGATTGTAGCCTGTCTGGAATTGACCTACAGCTTATAGCCTAAAAGTCTGCATCATAATATTATGGAGGAAAATGCAATGTCAGATAATATCATCAGTGCCAGAGGTGCTACCTCACCTGCCGGGGTAAAGATTAAACCTACCCCAACACGCTTTAGAAATCAGATATCAAAATATATCATCCACCGTGGACAAGAATGTATTAATTGTGGTAAATGCGTGGAGGTTTGCACGGTTGGGGTTCACCAGAGGGCAGGGGTATCATCCTTTTCAAGAACACAGGAACATAAGTGTATTGGGACGAAATGCAATATCTGCGTTGATTCTTGTCCCAGTAAGGCATTGATTGTCAAGATAAATCCCATGATGGAGTCGTTGGGGGATTATCGCTGGACAAGTGACCTTATTCTGGCTACATGGCATCAGGCAGAGACAGGTGAATTGCCGACAAATGGGCTTGAGTGCCAGATAGGAAATTCCGGGGGTGGGTTTGACAGGCTTAGATTCAAATTTCCAGAGAAGCCTGTAATTGAATTAAAAGATAGCGAGATAAGTACCAGTATTCCCCTCAATAGACGAGATGATTCAGCACATAAGATTGAAATAGGTCTACCTATTTATGGTGGTGGAATGTCTTATGGTTCGGTTGGTTTATCCACTATAATTGGCAAGGCAAAGGCTGCTAAGGCATGGAATATTTTTACATGTACAGGTGAGGGCGGGTATCATTCTTCCTTGTATCCCTATGATGATCATGTTATTACTCAGGTGGCAACTGGTTTATTCGGGGTAAAAGAGGACACTATCAAGCGGGTCAAGATTGTTGAGTTTAAGTATGCTCAGGGGGCAAAACCAGGTCTGGGTGGACACTTGCTTGGGGACAAGAATACACCGGAGGTAGCAGCCATGCGTGAGGCTGTGGCAGGCACTCCTTTGTTTTCACCATTCCCATTTCACTCGGTTTATTCCATTGAGGATCACAAAAAACATGTTGATTGGATAAAGGCTATGAATCCTGAGGTATTGGTTTCAGTCAAGGTTTCTACGCCAATAGATGTTGATATGGTGGCAATAGGCAGTTATTATGCTGATGCCCACATTGTCCACATAGATGGCAGTTATGGTGGAACAGGTGCTGCACCAAATATTGCCAAGAAAAATATTGCCATGCCCATAGAATATGCCATACCACGGGTTCACAACTTTTTGGTAGCCGAGGGTGTCCGGGATAAGGTAACCCTGATAGCCTCAGGTGGTATTCGTACTGCCCATGATGTAGCCAAGGCAATTGCTCTGGGTGCAGATGGGGTGGTTATTGGTACGGCAGAAATGGTTGCCCTTGAATGCGTCAGGTGTGCTGCTTGTGAAAGTGGTCGAGGATGTCCAAGGGGAATAGCAACGACAGATCCGGAATTAACCTATATGTTTGACTCTGAATGGTCAGGACAACGGCTGACTAACCTCCTTGCCTCATGGCATGGTCAATTGGTTAATATCCTTAAGCGATTGGGTATGAGAAGTATTCGGGAGTTGGTGGGCAGGTGTGATTGTTTGGAATATGAAGGGGTGAAGATACATGATAAATAATATTGTAGAACAAATTTCTGATTCAAGGGGAAGATTGAAAGAGGCTATGTCCCTGCCTGATAGGTGTAATACTGAGGAAGAGGGTGGCTGTGGGGTTGTTGGGTTTGCCTGCTCTATTCCAGTACGGGGAAGGAATATCTTTGAGCCGTCCATCCAGATGCATAATCGTGGCAATGGCAAGGGCGGTGGGATTGCTGCGGTGGGATTTTTACCTGAACAGCTACGAGTAAGCAAAGATACACTTGATGAATGTTATATGCTACAGGTCGCATTATTAGACCCTACGGCAAGGGAAGAGGTTGAAAAAAGCTGCATTACCCCATTTATGGATATTGTTTCTTCATCAATGATCCCTACCATTGATGATTATCAATCAATTGGCTTAGAGGTTAAACCGCCAGATGTGTGCCGATACTTTGTGCGGGTAAAAGAGGCCGTTCTGTCTAAATTTATTGATGAAAATAAGCTTTCCGGCATGGAGATGCGAGCGGCAGAGGATGAATTTATTTATCAGAATACATTCAAATTAAACAAACAATTTTATGCGTCATTAGGTGAGAAAAGGGCGTTTGTCCTTTCTCATGGCCGCAACATGATGATATTAAAGATAGTTGGCTATGCCGAACAGGTGGTTCAATATTACCAGATGGAGGATTTCAAGGCTCATGTCTGGATTGCCCATCAACGCTATCCAACCAGGGGCAGACTCTGGCATCCTGGCGGGGCACATCCATTTATTGGATTAAATGAGGCATTGGTACATAATGGTGACTTTGCGAACTATCATTCAATGAGCGAATATCTTGCCTCACGGAATATACAGCCTTTATTTCTGACCGATACAGAGGTATCTGTTCTTGTTTTTGACCTCTTAAGCAGAACATACGGCTATCCATTGGAATATATTATTGAGGCATTAGCCCCTACAACAGAGCTTGATTTTGACCGATTACCTGTTGAAAAGCAAAAAATATATCGGCATATTCAATCGGTTCATGCTCATGGTTCGCCTGATGGACCCTGGTTTTTTATCATTGCTAAAAATGATGTAGAGAATAAAAGGTTTCAGCTTATTGGCATTACCGATACAGCCATGCTCAGGCCACAGGTTTTTGCCCTGCAGGAAGGGGAGATACAGATAGGAATAATTGGCTCAGAAAAGCAGGCAATTGATGCCATTCTCCACAACCTTTCCAAAGAAGATAAAAGATTTCACCTTATAGCAGATAAGTACTGGAATGCACGGGGTGGAAGCTATACAGATGGCGGGGCATTTATTTTTACCCTTGAAGAAAATGGTGGGGAGCAAAAAAGGCTTGTTTGCAACGATAAGTTTGGTCAGGTAATTCAGACCAATGAGAACCAAAAGCATACAGACTTGACTATTGGCATCCAGACACCACAACAGGCTTCCTCCATCAGGGGAAATCTTGTTAATGGATCAGCGATGGAGGTGTTTAACTACATCAAGAATAGCATCCCTGATTGGGATTATAACACCTTTCGCTGGGTTTGTCAGGAAATGGTGAAAATGGCTGATAGGGTAGGGGTTATTGAGGTACTTACCCTGCTTAATGATCAACGGTATGATACTGGCACCAAAAAGAGAAGTGGGATATTGGAAATACTTAAGATAAGTCTCAATAACCTGTTTGAATCAATAGAGGATTTGACTGATAGTAAGGATGGGGTGTATCGCTTGATTGACTTTAAGAGGCAAGATACCCTGCGGCCGCCAAAGGGCAGTGAACAAATTCTGGTAATCAATAGCCATGACTTTACCCCTGAGGGTGAAGATTGCGACTCACACCTGATAGTTGCTGCCTATCAAATGGGCTGGAAGAGGTTTATCTGTTATGGGTATCTTGGTCAGAGGTTTTGTGGTTGCGGGCTTGGACCAAATACCAATGGGGTACGAATTGATATTTATGATTCATCCGGGGATTATATTGCCTCAGGCATAGATGGTATGGAGATATATATTCATGGAAATGCCCAGGACCAGTTGGGTCAGATAATGAAGAGTGGGAAACTTGTTATTTATGGTGATGTGGGACAAACATTTATGTATGGTGCTAAGGGTGGCAGTGTTTATATTCTTGGTAATGCTGCCGGAAGACCTTTGATTAATGCGGTTGGCAAACCAAAGGTGCTGATAAATGGTACCTGTCTTGACTTTCTGGCTGAGTCGTTTATGGCTGGTGACCCATTAAATGGCGGTGGATTTGTTATTCTTAATGGAATTGAATTTGACGACCATGGTCAAATTGTAGATCAACCCACCCCTTACTCTGGCTCAAATCTTTTCTCCCTTGCCTCTGGTGGTGCCATTTATAGCCGTGATCCACACAAAAAATTAGTAAATGCACAACTAAATGGTGGTGAATTTGTACCTTTTACTAAAGACGATTGGCAGCTTATCCTCCCATATCTTCAAGAGAATGAACGATTGTTTGGTATCCCTGTTGAAAGATTGCTTACCGTTGATGGCATAAGAAAAGAGGCAGAACAGGTTTATCGCAAGATTAGACCAGCAAAACGAAAGGTTTTGGTTGAGGTGGAGGAAGAGGATTAGATACGGAAGGCGGACATTCCTGTCTGCCATTTAGGGTGGTGTTTCACGATAACTTGAAATGCAACTCTAATAAATTTGAGTTGTGGAATTTCTGGATATTGCCTAATGAAATCATCCCCAGTGGGCATGAAATACCAACGGAATGTCCACTGGGGCATGAAATTGTTAGCCCATTTTTTTATCGTGGTGGTGGTGGTGGTGGCTTTATACTAGTGTCTCAACAACTCTTAATTGTCGGTAGGCAGTAATTCTCATTATGAACCGCAGAGACGCAGAGTCGCAGAGAATTTATATGCTTCATTCAGCGTTTCTTCTCTGCGACTCTGCGTCTCTGCGGTGGAAAAATATC
>JAZDHC010000212.1:0-3810 GCA_043806395.1 Candidatus Desantisiibacteriota bacterium
ATATTTTTCCACCGCAGAGACGCAGAGTCGCAGAGAAGAAACGCTGAGTGAAGCATATAAAATTCTCTGCGACTCTGCGTCTCTGCGGTTCATAATGAGAATTACTGCCTACCGACAATTAAGAGTTGACGAGACAGTAGGGCTAAAGCCCTCCAATAGATGGAAGGCTGAAGCCTTCCGCTACATTTAAGGGTGCCTCTAAAAACTCACTAAAGCTACGCTGGCTATGTTGCTTCGTTGCTCAAAATGCTCATTTACCACATGTAACAGGCAGTATAATAACAAATGTACTCCCCTTATCCAGACGACTTTCTACAAATATTTCCCCACCATGTCCCTCAATAATACCCCTTGCCAATGCTAATCCCATTCCTATACCGTCGGCACTTCTTGTGGATGATGAATCTACTTGATAAAAAGGTTCAAATATTCTCATGTGGTTGGCAGGATCAATCCCTATCCCTGTATCTTGAATCCTGATCTCAACTACTGCCAGAGGTGTTACCTCATTTTTAGGACATTTTTTAACAAAAACCATTATTTTTCCATTTTTATGGGTAAATTTTATCGCATTAGATAGGATATGTTCAATAGCTTCTTTGACTCGGGTGTAATCAATAAAAATAGTCAGATCATTATCAGGTATTTCACAAGAAAGAAGGATGTTTTTTTCATGCGCCAATTTTTCTATTTTAGTAGGGGATAAGCCTGTCTTACCACTACAAGATGGAATTAGCTCATCTATCAATCTTGAAACGACAATTGATTCTTTCTTCAGATTAAGAGTCTTTAGTTCCATTTTTGCAAAGTTTATAAAATTATCTATTAGATCATTCAATCTATTAGACTCATCATAAACAATTTGTAAAAACTCTTTATTTTTTTCTTTGGTTTCTTCTTCCAACAGTATCTCGGTATATGCCTTAATAGAGGTTAAAGGTGTTCTTAGTTCATGGGAAAGGTTAGAGAGAAGGGTTGCCTTAGTAGCAGAGAATCTTTTTTCTATTGATATATCCTGAAAAACCATAACTACCCTTAGAGGCAGCACCTCTGGCAGGGGCGTTATCTTTACCAGAAGGAACAGGGTCTCTCTTTCTTTGGAAAGAATATTCATTTGGTAAGAAATAGGGGTTCCTCTTTTCATGGCATTTTCTATCGCATTGATTAAGGGTGGCTCCATAAGAATTTGATTCAGAGGCTTGTTAACCATATCCTCTTCCTGAAGATGAAGCAAGCCCTTCATCGCTGTATTTGCCGATAAAACCAGCAAATTATCATCAATGTACCCTGCACTAATAACCCCATCGTTCATATTATCAAATATTGCCTGAAGAAGGTTTGTGGTTGTCAGAATATTTTGAGTAGCAAGGGTTAATTCATCATCTTTCATTTTGATAATGACACGAACAATCATAGAAAGGTAGCCGCTTAAAAAAGCAACCAAAAAGGCAATTATTGCCGTACAGGCAAGCATAAAGAAGGGAATATTCTTAAAAGCATCCGTAGCAAAAAAATTAGAGGTGTGAATATGTGGAATAATATTTGCAAATTCCAAAGCAATTACTATTCCATAACAGAGCAAAGAAAGGGCTGCAAACACATACCCTCTTTTTATCCCCGTACGGATGGATTCTCCGATAATTACCATCAAATACAAATAGACAAATATACTTTCTATGCCACCAGTATAATGAATACCAATGGTTATCATCAAGATATTTATAACAGGCTGAATAGACTTTATCGGCTCCAGCCACAATTTCTGTCTAATAAATATAAGAAATATGCCATTTAGTAAACAGGTAAGAAAAATTATTCCTATAAGTGTTGTGTATGGGATGGTTATCCTGCTTATCCATGCAACTATCAATATCAACAGGACGGAAGAGCTGACAATAAAGACCGTCTTGCTTCGACTTTGAAGAAGTATTAGTAGTTCTTTCATATGAAAATCCTCCTCCACTCTTAGAGCTTGAGAAAAAACAACTTGTACAGTCATACCACCAATACATCTTGACTGGCTTCGTTGTTTGTCGATTACATACAGTAGTATGCTCGCTTCTCACGCCTTGTCAGCCAAGCGTCTTGAGTGACTCTTGGTGTACAATTTATTTTTTTCAAGCCCTAAAATAAATCAGAATGAGTACCTATTCTTTCAAAAATTATTTCAGTATTTGATATTTTGTAAATCAATAGCCAATCAGACTCAATATGGCATTCTCGTCTATCTTTATAATTACCAATAAGCTTATGGTCTTTATAATAAGTCGCAAGTTGTTCTTTATTAATAAGATTGCGGATGATTTCTTTTATTTTTTCTTGCGATTTTGGGCATGGTTCAAAACAGGGTAACAAATTGGGGTGGTATATTTTCCTAATTCCCCCTTAATAAAGGGGGTTAGGGGGTTGTAATTCTCTGTACTATCTGTGACCTTGTGATGAACAGTTTTGAACCATGCCCGATTTCCCTCTTCTTTGCATTTTTTCAATATCTTTTGCAAATTGCTTTGTGTAGGTTGGACTTAACATTTATATCCCCAACTTTGTGAACATATCATCAGCGTTATTACAACGAATAAGATTTTGGTTTATGTCTGTATCATTAAATACTTTTTTCGTTGTTTTATTGGGAATAACAATATTAAATGGTAACCCATTTCTTAATTTTACCTGTCTGTAAAATAAATTAATCGCCTCTGTTGTAGAAATACCTATCTTGTTGAAAAGTCCTTCTACCTCTACCTTAAGGTCAGGTTCAATTCTTGCACTGACCATTGCTAATTTTGCCATAGTTATTGCCTCCTACGAGGATATTCTCTGTATTCTCTGTGGTGAGTAATTACAAGTCAAGCTAATCATCTACGAGAAAACAACTGCGTAAAGAAGTTGTTTTTTTTCTCCTCTGAATGCTTCATAAGCCCGTCCAATTCTCCATTGTCAAACCATATCCCTTTACACCCTTCACACCTATCTAAGGAGATGCCCTCTAATATAAACTCGCAAAGCATATGACCACACTTTGGGCAGTGCATATAATGTGCTTTTTTCAAGACATCTGCATCTTCCATCTTTTTCTTTTCCTTTGCCTTTTCTATTAATTCCTGTTCATGTTCCTTGAACCAGATGGTTTCCTGTTCAACTTCGATAGCCTTTCCCTTTTCCATAATATCCCCCTCAAATGTTTAATACATAGTCGTTATCGGCATTATATTGCTAACAGTTAAATAATTACATTATATCAATATTACCTGAATAAGGCTAAAGATATACCCAGTATTGATGTCAATAATCCGAAGTATAGGGTGTGCATAAAGATGTGGCAAAGATTTCCGCTATGGTTGACAAAGATGCTTGGACCAGGGATAATAAAATATATCCCTTGAACCATTATTTAGCAATTTTATGGTCTTCCTTCCAATTATTATAGAGCGTAGGGGCAGCAATAATAATTAAAAAGATTAAGACCATTCCAATGGGCAGATACATCTCTATCATGGTAAATCACCTCCTTCTCGTAATATTAATATCCCTAAGGAAAAACACATAGCAGTAATCGTACAACCTGAAATTATTATTATCCAATTTATTTTACCTGCAAAAGTTGGCAAAAAGTAACTTATTACCATGGCAGTAAGTGTGATTTTACCTATATCAATAAATATTTGAGAAAGTAGTGTCTCAACAACTCTTAATTGTCGGTAGGCAGTAATTCTCATTATGAACCGCAGAGACGCAGAGTCGCAGAGAATTTATATGCTTCATTCAGCGTTTCTTCTCTGCGACTCTGCGTCTCTGCGGTGGAAAAATATC
>JAZDHC010000213.1:0-11237 GCA_043806395.1 Candidatus Desantisiibacteriota bacterium
GATATTTTTCCACCGCAGAGACGCAGAGTCGCAGAGAAGAAACGCTGAATGAAGCATATAAATTCTCTGCGACTCTGCGTCTCTGCGGTTCATAATGAGAATTACTGCCTACCGACAATTAAGAGTTGTTGAGACACTACTATAAAACCGCCAAAAGTTAATTTAGCAATATCATAGAAGAATTTAGAAAGATTTTCATGCCTTCTCACCAATTCTCTCCCTGCAATCAAATTTTCTCTTCTGCTGACTGCTACTCCAGATAATCCTTCAATTTTCTACTTCTGGTAGGGTGTCTCAACTTTTTCAATGCCTTGGCTTCAATTTGCCTGATTCTTTCCCGAGTCACAAAAAACTTTGCCCCTACCTCTTCTAATGTATGAGGATAACCATCCTCCAGACCAAACCTGAGCCTTAACACCTTTTCTTCCTGAGCTGAAAGGGTTTTTAATACCTTTCTCAACTGTTCCTGTAACAAAGCAAAGGTAGTCGCATTTACTGGTGATGCAGCAGTTTTATCCTCAATAAAATCACCCAGATGGCTTTCAGATTCTTCTCCAATTGGTGTTTCAAGGGAAATAGGATCTTGAGCAATTCGCAAGATTCCTCTTACCTTACTTGGACTCCAGCTTAATTGTACAGCAATTTCGTCAGGAGATGGCTCTCTTCCAAGTCGTTGGACCAGCCTACGGGATTCCTTTATAACCTTATTTATCTGTTCAACCATATGAACAGGAATACGAATAGTTCTTGACTGATCTGCTATTGCCCGAGTAATTGCCTGTCTTATCCACCATGTAGCATAAGTACTGAATCGATAGCCTTTTTTATATTCAAACTTTTCTACTGCCCTGATTAAGCCCATATTGCCTTCCTGAATAAGATCAAGGAAGGAAAGCCCCCAATTAATATATCTTTTAGCAATGCTTACCACCAATCTCAGGTTAGCACTAATCATATCTTCTTTGGCTTTATTGATAATAACTTCACCCTCAAGTATATCTATAGCCAATTTCTTTATAGATTCAATGGATTCACCACCCAGATCCGTTTCCATTCGTCTTAGCTTGCGTTTACTATTTTTTATACTCTTAGCCATTTCTTCGGCAGATTCTTTTGGTTTAGGAATTTGTTGCCTCAACCATTTTAGCTTAATCTCCATATTTTGAATCTCTGATTCAAGATCATTAATATCCTGAGCCATTTTTTTTATTTTATTGGCTATATTCATAATCAGATGTCTATGGAGACCTGTAGATTTTAATAATGTAATTATCCTTTCTTTATCTCGATTTTTTCTTTCTATCTCAATTCTGGCAAGCAGCTCCCTTAAGATTCTCAAGAGACGACTTTTTCTTGCCGGAGAGAAAAATTCTTCCTCTTCCTCCTCACTAAACTCGTCCTGTTGAATAATTTCACCAAGCTTTGCCTTTCCTTTTTGGAGTTTATCATAAAATTTCTGCAATTCCTTGATAATAATAGTACTATTTAAGACTGTCCCTCGAATCTTTTCCCAACCGCTTTCCATCTTTACAGCCATCTCAATCTCTTCGCTTGATGAAAGCAGATTAATTTTACCAATATCTCGCAAATATGCCTTAACTGGATCCTCTACTAAGATTTCGCTTACCATCTCTGCGGGGATCTCAATCTTTTCACCCTTATCTTCTTTGGTAAACTCATCAACTATTTCAATCCCTTGCTCACTAATCTGTATGAACAGGTTCTCTATTTGTTCAGGGGTAAGTGTATCAGGAAGTACCTCGTTAATCTCATCATAGGTTAACTCTCCTTTTGCCCTTCCAATCTCAAAAAGTTGTTCGAGTTCGTCTGGCATAGCTGATTTTTTCATTCCTTGTTTCTCACCTCTTTCCTGTCAGTTCATTATATTGTCGCAGGAGATCAGTTGTAATTTCTCCGTTTTTTTCTTTCTCTATAATTAATTGTTGTATCCCTTTCAGCTTAAGGGACAGGGTATATCCTTTTAGTTTCTTTAAGCATTCTTCTATATCCTCACCATTATATTTTTCCTGAAAAATCAGACTTGAAACAAAATCCCTTGCCTTTTGTTCTAATTGTTCAATTACCATTGATGGAGACGATTCCCTTTTCCCCCTGAATAATTTTACAAATACACAAAAAACCTCTTTACACACAGGGTCACTAAACTCATCAGGAGATAATTGATGCAACACCCTTTCTTTTTCTTCCAAGTCATCGCTGATTAAAAGAAAATAAAGGATACTCTTCTCCACCTTACTGTGCCCCTCATTTTCTCGTCGTAAATATTCACCTGCTTTGAGTTTCGAACTTTGATTGGATTCTTGAACCCGAGTATTCACCCCATGTTGTGTTACTTTAGCCTTCAACTCATTCATGATAATAGTCTCATTTAACCCTAAAACCTCTGCGGTTCGTCTAATCAAATCCTGTCTTTCAATTGGGGCAGTCACCCTGACAATAAAAGACAAAAGATTTTCCAATGCCTTCTTTTTTCCAGGGATAGTCCTCATATCGTCGTTTTTTATTTCAAACTTAAATCTCCAATCAGCAAAACCTTGTGCCTGTTCAAGAAGATCAGCAAATTGTAGGGGCAGGTCTTGCACCTGCCCTCTTAGTAAATAATCAGCAGGGTCCAATTCATCTGGAAGTGAAACTATCCTCACATCCATGTTATGTTCCATTAACAAATCCATACCCCTGAGTGTAGCGGCAATACCAGCTATATCCGGGTCAAAGATAAGCCATAATTTTGAGGTATATCTTTTTAGCAACCGGATCTGATCTGTGGTAAAAGCTGTGCCTGAGGAGGCAACAACATTAGAAAAACCTGCCTGAGACAACGAGATTACATCCATATATCCTTCAACAACTATAACCCCTTCTGTCCGCATTCGTTCTTTAGCCAGATGCAAGCCATATAAAACCTTCGATTTATTGTAAAGAGGTGTTTCTGGAGAATTTATATATTTAGCTGTTGAGACAGATGCATTTAATACCCTGCCACCAAATCCTATCGGTCTACTTAACTCATTGAAAATAGGAAATATAACCCGATCCCTGAATCGATCATATGCTTGCGAATTAGTATCCTTTTGAATAGCCAACCCTGATTGACATATCTTTTCAAGGGGATACCTTTTTGTCAATAAAAAATCCAGCAACCTCCTCCATTCTGAAGGGGCATATCCAATACCAAATCTTTTTATCGTTTCTTCTGATAATCCCCTTTTTTGTAAATATTCAAGGGCATCCTTCCCTTCTCTTGACCAGAGTAATCTTTGATAAAAAGAAACAGCTAAGTCATGAATTTCATAAAGGATTTCTTTTTCAGAGGAATTACGGAAGGTAGGGATACTTATACCTGCCCTGACAGCCAGCAATTTAACTGCGTCTATAAATTCTATTCCTTCCTTTTTGACTAAAAACGAAAAAATATTTCCCCCGACATGACAGCCAAAACAATGGAAAATTCCTTTTTTGGGACTAACAACAAAAGAGGGGGTTTGTTCTGCATGAAAGGGACATAATCCCTTATAATTTTCCCCTGTTTTTTTCAGGGTAACAAATTCAGATATTAATTCAACAATATCAATTGATTCCCTGATACGGGTTATTATTTCTTCAGGAATTAAGCCTTGATCGCTCAAGATACACCTGCAGTTGGATACTTATTAAGACTTAATTTTAAGTATAGCACATTTTCTCTCTTGTGTCAAGAAGAAATTTGATGATTTTGGAAATTTTGGATATGGTTCTTGTTCTCTGTACCCTCTGTGGTTAATGCAACAAAGTCAACAGCCTTTATCAATGCCTTACCCTTATGAAGTGTTTCCATGTATTCGTCCTCAGGTGAAGAATCAGCTACAATACCGCCACCAACATGAAAATAAACCTGATTGCCTTTTATTAAAAATGTACGGATAGCAATATTCATGTCCATGCTACCTGTAAAACTCAAGTAACCAATACAACCTGTATAAATATGCCTCTTATTTGGTTCTAATTCGTCAATTATTTCCATGGCTCTTATCTTTGGTGCACCAGTGATGGAGCCACCAGGGAAACATGCCTTGAGCAGATCAAAGCGGTCATGATCAGAGGAAAGCTCACCACAAATTGTAGCTACTGTGTGAAATACGGTTGGATATGCCTCCAGCCTTCTGATGTTCTTAACCACAACTGAGCCATATTTGCATACCCGACCAAGGTCATTCCTCAAAAGATCAACAATCATCATCAATTCAGCCCTATCCTTTTCACTCAAAAGCAGCTCTTGTCCAAGCCTTTTATCCTCAATTCTATTCCCTCCCCGTGGTCGCGTACCCTTGATGGGTCTTGTTTCCACCATTTTTCCCTCAACTTGAAGAAACCTTTCAGGAGAGGAGCCAGCAATCACCACCTCACCAAAGTCCAGATAGCTACCAAATGGGGCAGGATTTATCCTCCTTAACTGTTGATATAATTCAAATGGCGGAACAGTAATATTTGTCATTAATCTTTGAGACAGATTCACCTGATAAATATCACCGGCAGCAATATATTCCTTTGCCTTCATAACGGCTTGAATATATTCTTCGTGGGTAAGGTTTGAGGTGATGGATTTATTTGAATGTGTAGGGACAGGGCTTGTCCCTGTCCATCTGTCTTGTATTTGAGTTGGTATCATATCTTGCAAACAATCCTTCACCCATTTTATCCGATTAATAGCTCGCTTGTGACGCAAGTTGTTGTCATGCTCTGGAAATCCGCTTGAAGCGATATAAGCCTGTCCCTGTTTATGGTCAAAGATGAGGATAACATCATACAAGCAAACAATACAGTCTGGTATATCGATGTCATCCATAGCCTTTGCAGGCAATTTCTCGATGAGATTCTTCATTTCATAGCTGAAATATCCCACTCCACCACCAAGGAATGAGGGGAGATCTGGCAGAATGGGTAATTTGTATTGGTCAATAGTCTGGCGAAGGATGGCAAAAGGGTCACCATGAAACTGTATTGGGCGATCGCAAGTATTACCCATACGAGAATCTATCTCCACATTTTCCCCCTTGCTCTTGAATATCAGAAAAGGGTCAAATCCAAGGAATGAATACTGTCCAAGCCCGTATTTACTCATTCCACTATCAAGAAAAAAGGAGTATTTATAATCCTTAAAAATGGGAAATACTCGGGCAGGGTCAATAAAGGGGATGTTTTCAATTAAAGGAAATGTATTTAACAATATTGGTCACCTATTATGAATCAGACTTATATCCTATATGAATAGCTACCACCCCACCAGAAAGGTTATACCAGCCCACATTTTTTAACCCAACACCTGTCATTATATCTGCAAGTTCTTGTGAGGACATAAAGCCTTTTATAGAATCTGATAGGTATTGATAGGGCATCTTGTTTTTAGAAACTATTTGGCCAATAGTCGGGAGTATCCATTTAAGATACGGATAATAAAGCCACCTGATAATGGGGGATGATGGCACCACAAATTCTAAGGAAATTATCTTGCCTCCATGCTTTACTACTCGACGCATCTGGCTGAATGTTTGTTGAATATTTTCTACATTTCTTAGCCCAAAAGCAATAGTAGCACAGTCAAAGATATTATCATCAAAGGGGATCTCCTCAGCCAATCCATTAACAAATTCAATTTTATCCTTATATCGGGAATTATCTATCGTTTCCTTTGCCTTGAGCAACATTTCGTCACAAAAATCTACACCAACAACCTTACCCGTATCAAGTCGTTTGGCAATCTCCACAGCCAGACTGCCTGTACCGGTACAGAGATCAATAATTACTTGATTGGGTACAATATCAGCAATATCAGCTACCTTTTTTCGCCAATATCTATCTTGTCCCATGCTAAGGACGGTGTTTAACAGCTCATATCTTTCGACAATAGAGGCAAATACCTTATAAACGAAATGTTGTTTTGGGGTTTTAGAAAGGTTCATAATTACTACCTACTAATAATATACTCAGCAAGGTCATAAATTGTGTTTTTCGCTGGTCTTAATCAACGATAGCTGCGTTATTCAGGTTCGTAGGGGCGAACCTATGTGTTCGCCCAATTATTTGGGTAGACACACAGGTCTACCCCTACGGTTCACCTTCACGCCTTGCTCTCCTTGATTAATCTTCACCGGAAATTCACAATTTATGCCCTCGCTGAGTATAGCTACTCAGACTATAGTGCGAAAGCCCACAATTCTCAATTATAATTCTTCCATAGTATATGTTAACAAACACAAAAAGTCAACAGCAATTCCAGTCAAACATGATAAAACCAGACAAAAATAAGGTTTTTATCTAAAATTGTCTATTTATTAGACAAAAATGTATAAAATCAGGATATGCTCATAGTATTAAGCACAATTAGGACACACAAGCCAGTAGCATTATACTTGAGTCAAGCACTCAAAAATGTCAAACAGAAACATGTCATAACAAATTTTCTCCTTGGAAACCACGCTCCACCGTAGATTCTATGGGAAGGGCTATGCAACGCTCACTTCATTTGCCCTGACCTCAATCGTTTATTTTGCTTGACAACCAAGCCTCATTATGGTATCCTAATGCCTATGAATCGTTGTGGAGCAAAATAGATGACTTTTACTATTATACCGATTATAGCTGGGCTTATCAGCCTCTGTATAGGATGCTTTGTTTTAATAAAAGAACCGAAAAAAAAGTCTAACAGGATCTTTTTTCTTCTGGGGTTATCTCTGGCTGTCTGGAACCTTACCTCTCTTGGTGTATACTGTGCATCAGGTGCACAGGGTGCCACAATATGGATAAAGCTGTTTTATATTGGGCTGGTATTTATTCCATCCCTTTTTTTTCATTTTGTCTTAACTGTAATTGATGATCATAGCCTCTTGAATAGAAGGGTGTATAGCCTTGGATATGGACTCAGTTATTTATTTCTTTTATTAGCAGGCACAGGTTTTCTTGGTCAGGATATTACTTATATCGGAGATTACTATTATCCAACCTTGACATCGGTGGGGAATATATTTTTAATCTTTATGTTATCATTTGGTGGATATAGCTGTTATCTGCTCATCAATAGGGGGCTAAAAACAGTTAATGTTATAGAAAAACAACAACTTGGATATTTTTTTCTGGGAGGGTTAATATTATTTACAGGTATTATTGCTAATCTTCTTTGTTCCCTTGGAATCTGGGTATATCCGTTTGGACATGCGACAACGATTGTCTATTCTATAATTACCTCATATGCAATTATAGAGCATCATTTAATAGAGGTAGAGATTAGTGGATTAGTCTCATATAAAAGGAGGTTTTTTTATTTTCTGGTAAATTCGTTGCCAATAATTATTATCTTTGTTCTGGTTCTTGGGATTATGGGATTGTTTCAAAAAATTACCGGATATAGCTCATTATCCTTGAATATAGCAGTAATTATGTTATTTACACTATGCCTTAATTGGGGCCGTCAGCAGATACAGCCATTTATCAATCAATATCTTTTTAGACAAGTCTCCTGTCAATGGCATTCAATAAGGGAGATTTCTGACCAGATTGCCTCTATATTTGACAGAAATGTGTTGCTGAATACCTTGCTTAATGCTGTGGCAAATCTTGTATATACAGATAAGGTTGTTATTTTTCTTAAAGATGCACCAAGTCAGGAATATTTCGTAGGTTTTGGATTGGGAATAGATCTGGTAAGAAGAAAAACGATGAGGCTTAAAAAGAATGAGGGACTGGCGTTGTATCTATCTGATAAAAAAGAAATACTCTTAAAGAGCGAAGTTACAAGGTCTAAATTGCAAAATAATTCATGGAGAGAGATAAAAAGAGACATTGAAAAAATAGAAGGCAGGGTATGTATCCCATTATTAAATAAAGAGGAATTGGCAGGGATATTAATACTGGGTGAAAAATTTTCAGGAGAAGCCTATCAAGATAAAGATGTAAGGATATTATCCATTTTAATGGAAAAAACGAATATGGCTCTTTCCAATATATGCCTTTATAATGAACGGGTAAAGAACCTTACAAATATTATTTTTTCGTTAATAATTATCAATGAATCCAAGGATAAATACTTTCATGGTCATTCAAAAAGGGTTGCAAGATATGCCTCTTCGATTGCAAGGGAGATTGGGTTGGATGAGGAGGCAATAGACGCAGTAACTGCTGCCGGTTTTTTTCATGATTTGGGTAATATCGGGGTATCAGAGCAAATACTTCAAAAGATTACCCGGTTAAATAAGGGTGAATTCAGGCATATTAAACAGCATGTCATCATTGGGGCAAAAATTATTGAACACATGTGTCTTAAGCCTGAGATTGTTGATGGAATAAAGTATCATCATGAGAGATTGGATGGTTCGGGGTATCCATCTAATCTGACAGGTAAAGATATTCCATTAATAGCCAAAATATTAGCTGTGGCAGATGTATTTGATGCCATGGTAACAGAAAGGTCATATCGAAAGGCATTTTCTATTGAGGATGCTATTGTAGAATTAAAAAATAATTGTGGTTATGGGTTTGACTCAAAAGTAGTTGATACCTTTATTCGTGTTTTAGAAAAGGATTATTTGGGGAAAAAACGCATAAAAAAGTAAGGAGTCAAGAAAAAATAAGTTGTACACCAAGAGCCACTGAGACGCTTGGATGGCAAGGCGTGAGAAGTGAGCATACTACTGTATGTAAGCGACGAATAACGAAGCCAGCCAAGATGGATCGGTGGCACGACTGTACAAGTTATTTTTTCTTGACGACTAAAAGGAGGGATAAAGTAATGAAAAGATGTTATGATGTCAGGGGTTGCCCGGCAAGCCATTATTTAAGGTGTCAGGCATATTCCTCTGACAAAGATTGTTGGGAGGTTCTTGATATTCCATGCTGCAAGAGAAATGATAAGGAAAGATGTAAGGAGTGTGATATATATCAAAAAGTGTTTGGTATTGTTAAGAAGGAAATATAGCATACAGGCTGTAGGTTATTAGGCTGTAGGCTGTAGGCACAGAGGGAACAACCCACTAACCCATCTGCCTGAGCAATATATCTTCCGTGATGATGAGGATTTACAGATGAAAATAAGCCGTGTAATCGTTATTGTCCTTGATAGTGTCGGCATAGGGGAGCTTCCGGATGCAGCAGATTATGGGGATGAAGGGAGCAATACCCTGAAAAATATAGCTATGGCTGTCGGAGGGCTTAATCTGCCTGCATTGCAAGGGCTTGGGCTTGGTAATATAATACCCATATCAGGGATCAGGGATCAGGGATCAGGGATAAAGGGCTGCTTTGGAAAGATGAAAGAGGCATCAGTTGGCAAGGATACAACCGTTGGACATTGGGAAATAGCAGGTATTATCAGCCAGAAGCCATTTCCTGTTTATCCTCAAGGATTTCCAGAGGATGTGATTAAGGCATTTACTATGGCTATTGGACGAGAAATTCTGGGGAATAAGACTGCTTCTGGCACGCAGATTATTCAGGAACTGGGGAAAGAGCATATTCGGACAGGTTGGCCAATTATCTACACCTCAGCAGATAGTGTGTTCCAGATTGCGGCACATGAGGAGATAATTCCTCTTGCGGAGTTATACCGTATTTGTGAGATTGCTCGGGGGCTATTGGTCGGACAGCATCAGGTAGCCAGAGTGATTGCCAGACCATTTATTGGACAACCAAATAACTTTAAGCGAACAGCAGGAAGGAAGGATTTTTCTGTCCCACCACCGGAGAAAACCATCCTTAATCTTCTTTGTGATGCGGGATATTCCGTTATTGGGATTGGAAAGATAGGAGACATATTCGTTAACTCTGGCTTAACTAAAAGCATTCCAACGCATGGCAATGCTGAGGGAATCAAGCAGACCATCTCATTTCTCAAAGGAGACTTTGAGGGCATGGTTTTTGTTAATCTGGTAGATTTTGATATGCTCTTTGGACATCGAAACGATATTGAGGGATACAAAGGGGCATTGGAGGAGTTTGATCAGGCTTTACCCACGATAATTCATGCTATGAGGGAAACAGATTTGCTTATTATTACAGCTGATCATGGATGTGACCCAACCACACCATCTACTGATCATTCCAGGGAGTTTGTTCCATTATTAGTGTATGGTGCAGCCATCAGGTCAGGTGTTAATCTGGGTATTCGTCAAACCTTTGCTGCCGTAGGACAAACCATTGCGGATATATTTGAGGTGAAAGGAGTTAACACTGGAGAAAGTTTTTGGGAGAAGATAAGGAATTAAACGGAGGTTTATAGTATGTACATGGAAAAATTAAAGGTAAGTGATGTTATGACCAGGGGGGTAGTGGCTATTCATGAAAAGGCAAGCGTGAGGGATGCCATAGAGATAATGGCTGATTATGATATCTCAGGGCTTGTGGTTACATCTTCTATGGATAAGGTTATAGGTGTAATATCAGAAATAGATATTGTTAAGATTTTAGACAAATGCTTTGATGAGGTAATGGTTAAAGAGATTATGACCACACCAGCTGTAACCATTGGGAAGCAGGAGAGCCTTAAAAAGGCTTGTCAGGTAATGCAAGAAAACAATATTCATCGCCTTGTGGTTTTGAGCAAGGAAATAGATGCCAGTGGAGATGGGGATAACCCAATTGCATTTCCATGCGGTATTCTCTCTATCTCTGATGTGATAGGAGTAATTGCTACGGCAAGACAGACAATAGTAAGTGAGGGTTGTTAATGGTGCTGTAGGGGCAGACCTATGTGTCTGCCCTCTATCCGCAAGGCAACAGATAGTAAGTGAGGGTTGTTAATGGTGCTGTAGGGGCAGACCTATGTGTCTGCCCTCTATCCGCAAGGCAACAGATAGTAAGTGAGGGTTGTTAATGATAGAAGGGAGGGGTAAATATTATGTATAACTATGCTCAAGAGAGCCAAGATGAATTGGTAACTGTTTTTTCTCCGATTTCAGATAAAAAGTTTGTTATTGACCCACGAGAAAAGATTATCCATTTAAGTACATGTCCAAGCTTAGAAAAAAGACAAAAAGAAAACCATGGAAATACTATCGTTCATCATGGTTACCAAAAATGTCCAATATGTCTTGGATGATTACTGCTTAGGCAGTAGTGTCTCAACAACTCTTAATTGTCGGTAGGCAGTAATTCTCATTATGAACCGCAGAGACGCAGAGTCGCAGAGAATTTATATGCTTCATTCAGCGTTTCTTCTCTGCGACTCTGCGTCTCTGCGGTGGAAAAATATC
>JAZDHC010000214.1:0-5753 GCA_043806395.1 Candidatus Desantisiibacteriota bacterium
AAAGCCATCAAAGCAATCACAGGGATAGAAGAGGCGCAAATCCTCAACTACTTGAAGGCAACGAATCTTCCGCTTGGGTTGATCGTCAATTTTGGTGCGCCTCAACTCGAATGGAAGCGCTATGCCAATACAAAGAGGACCCGAAGAATTTATTAGCGTCTATTCGCGTGCATTAGCGGTTGATTACAGGAGAGGTGAATACAAAGGGTTGCAATGGAAAATTTGATTGTAGAGGACACCACCCAGTCTTTTTCGGAAGTGACTGAAGGTGGCTTGGCAGGGGATTTGATCATCATGAATACCGGCATAGAGACGATAAGATCTTCCCTTATCCTGTTTACCTGAATAAGGATGCCCAGACCAAAGAGGATACACAATCAAAGGTTTACAAGTCAATAAAGGATTTAGATTTTGAATTGTTACAAGACACATTCTTCAGACTTTTTGCCTCAATACCATATGAATGGTATATAAAGAACGAATTAGATAAATATGAAGGTTATTATGCATCAATATTTTATGCTATATTTGCCTCACTTGGATATGATTTGGAGGTAGAAGAATCTACCAATCGTGGCAGAATTGATATGGCGATAAAAACTGATACGGTAGTGATAATATTTGAGTTTAAGGTGGTAGAAAGTGCAAGTGTAGGTGTAAGTGAACAGAACACAGCATTGGAACAGATAAAGAACAAGAAGTATTATGAGAAATACCTAAATTCAGGCAAAGGAATATATCTGGTAGGGATAAAGTTTTCAAGGGAAGAAAGAAATATTGTTGGGTTTGATTGGGAGATAGTGGACAATCACTACTGTTTTGTCAATTCTCAATCGTCGGATAAATATAAATTGATGGGATGATGTAGGGAAGACGAGACACTACAAGACTACCTGCAACATTGAAAGTTTGACACGACACTATGACTACCAGCTTAAGGGCACCTCTAAAAACTCACTAAAGCCGCGCTGGCAGCGCCCGCAAATCTGCTCAAAATGCTCATTTACCACTTGTAAACTGCGCTTTTTCGCATCTTTGCTGCTTGCCATCATCGACTTGACTTTAGTTTTTAGAGATGCCCTTATGCCAATGGCACAAGTCGCAGAGACAGGCTTAAAACCTGTAAATCACAGACAAAGATGTCTGTGCCATCAACGAATGGGAGTATTTTTAAATGAAAAGATTACTGTTTCTAATGTTTCTATTATTTATAGTTTTCTCTTGTACTCAAGCAAATGCCTCCTCCCCTACCTTTTACTCACCAGAAAAGCTAAAATCAACCGTTCTGGATTGTGGTGCATCGATTGCTTTAAGCCTGGGGGATCTGGATGGGGATAGCAAGCGGGATATGGTGGTTGGGGAAGAGAATGGATTTATCTGGTTTTATGAAAATAGTGGTCAGGAAAATTCACCAAGATTTACTACTGGCATAAAATTGTGCAAAAACACAGGTTTGCCAATACAGGTTGGCAGATATAGCACACCACAACTTGTTAATTGGGATACAGATAATCTGCTTGATTTATTGATTGGAGATGAGTCAGGGCAAGTCTGGTTGTATAAAAATATTGGCACTGCCACCAGCCCACTATTTGACAACGGTGTTGCACTTGAGGATAATAATGGTGAGATAGATGCAGGTAATTATTCAACCCCATACTTTGCTGATTATAATGGCGATGGGAAGTTGGATCTAATTGTTGGTAATGATGATGGCTTCGTTTGGTACTATCCCAAGCAATACAATGAACAATCCTATATCTTTGGCACCGGGACAAGGCTTCGGGCAATGAAGGCAGGAACAATGACTGAGATGAATGTTGGCAGCAAGGCAGCACCCATCTTCTATGATTGGACTGAGGATGGGTTGAGGGATATGATTGTTGGGGATGGATACGGTTATCTCAATTACTTCCGTAACACTGGTACAAAGACAAATCCTGTCTTTGGCACAGTATCTCTCAGGATTAAGGCAAATAATCTTAATATGGATGTTGGTGAGGAGGCAAAGCCAGTAATAATTGACTGGGATATGGATGGAAAAAAAGATGTACTTATAGGGAATACTATCGGGCAGATAACCTTATTTCGGAATACAGACTTATTAAATAGCAACCCGCAGTTTTCTTCCGGGAGTAAGATTCAGGGACAGGGAGAGGAGGCTGTAGACTGTTTGGATGTGGGTGGATTTTCGTCACCAGTCGTGGTTGATTGGAATGGAGATACCCGCAAGGATCTGGTTGTTGGGGATGAATTGGGTAATATCTCTGTTTATTTGAATCTTGGTACAAACAAGTCTCCCATATTTGGTGCCGGGTTTAATATTCAAACTAATGGCACAGCAACTACCGGCGACCTTGATATTGGCTGCAACTCTATGCCTGTTATCGTTGATTGGAATGAGGATAGAAGAAAGGACATGGTTATTGGGGATGGATATGGCAAGATATGGGTTTATCTGAATATTGGCACGGATAAAGATCCTGTATTTGGGTCAGGGACAATATTACAAAAGACAATCCTCAAGTATAGTACGGACACTAAGACAGGCAAAACAGTGGGTACGAGTACCTATGAGGATATTGATGTGGGGGAGAATGCCTCTATAGCTGTCGTTGACTGGAATAATGATCGGGCTATGGATTTGGTTGTGGGTAATTTTATTGGTGACATTGGGATATTACTTAACACTGGTTCAAATAAGCAGCCTGTGTTTGGGACGATTACCCCATTGCTTTCTGATGGAATAAATATTAATGTTAGAAGGTATGCTGTGCCATTTGTCTGCGATTGGAATAATGATGGCCGCAAAGATTTGTTGGTTGGCTCAGGGGATGGGGTTGTTTACCTCTACCTGAATCAGGGCACAGACGCTGCCCCTGTGTTTCCTCTTGCCTGCTCCCTTTTTGCTGTTGATGAAAATATCATAGATGTGGGTGAGAATTCAACACCAGCCTTGATGGACTGGAACGATGATGGATATAAGGATTTACTCACAGGCAATGCAGCTGGCGAGGTTTTTCTTTGTCTGGGTGGTATCACCAACTCCCCACCAAACATAGAGATAACCACACCAGCAGGCACGCAGAGTCAGAATGTTTCTATTTTTTATACATTGCGAGATCTGGATTCTGACAGTATTAATACCAGACATGAGTATTCGACAGATGGTGGGTTTTCTGGTAATTGGAAACAGGCTACACCGTCAGGTATGGGTGGTGATGGTCAGGCAAGCCTGTTTTCAACACCAGATGGGATTGAGCATGTTTTTGTCTGGAATGCCTTAGCTGATCTTGGAAAAACTGCATTATCCTATCAAGTCATTTTCAGGATTACCCCAAGCGATACTGGAACGGGTACACCAGCAGTCACGACTGAATTTATAGTGGATAATATTACTGTGCCAAAAAAGAGTCTGATAACTGTTGGGGGGGCAGTTCTTGATGTAAGAGAGAATGCCAAACCATTCGTGGTGGATTGGAATAATGATGGCAGGAAGGATCTTCTTGTAGGAAATAAACTTGGCGAGGTATATTATCTGCAAAATGTTGGCACTGATAAGAATCCACTATTTGAAATAGCCAATAAGATTAGCAGTGGGGCAGACATTCTTGATGTGGGATATTCTGCTGCACCTGTGGCTGTATTTGGTTGGGATAATTATGGGAAAAAGGACTTGATTGTTGGTGATGAGTATGGTAACATTACTTATTATAGAAATACAGGTAGTGATAATTCTCCATCATTTGATCAGGGTACATTAGTTGGGAATGGGACACGAAGCACAGTAGATGTTGGTTATCATGCCACACCCTTTATCTATGATTGGAACAACGATGGCAAAAAAGATCTGGTTGTAGGCAAATTTGATGGCGGCATAGATGTTTTTATAAATATTGGTACGGACAATAATCCTGCCTTTGGCTCGGCAACCCCGGTAATTATTGGCACTGGAACAAATTTAGACATGGGAAACAACTCAACGGTTTTTATAATTGACTGGAATGGTGATGGCAAGAAGGATATTATTAGTGGCAGTAAGGATGGCAGAGTGTATCAAATATTAAATTATGGCACAGATAATGCGTCCTTGTTTTATAGACCCACACCCATTACCATAGACAGTGAGGTTATCGATGTGGGTGAGTATTCTGCCCCTGTGGTCTGTGATTGGAATAATGATGGGGTAAAGGATCTGCTTATAGGTAATGAAGATGGACAGATTGTGCTGTATCTTCTCTCATCCTCGAAAATTAACACCCTACCCCGCGTGGAGATGGAAACCCCAAAAGGCAGATCATTTGGAAGTGTGACCATTGCCTATTCCTTAAGTGATGACCAGTGGGATATTTGTAGCCTTGAGGCGAAATATTCTACTGATGGGTTAGGATGGAAGAATGCCTCTGTTATGGGTGAACAGGGATTGACCTCATCACCAGAGGGTGAGAGCCATGGGATTATCTGGCTCTCGGAGAAAGACCTACCGGCAACTCTCGCACAGGTGTGGTTCAGGATTACTCCCAATGATGGTAATGGTTATGGCACCTCATCTCAGGTGAGCTTTACACTGAATAATATCAATACTTACCCGGAGGTAACATTGATTACTATTATTGGTACTGCCTCTGGTTGCGTGGGAATAACATTTAAGGTAAGGGATGCTGATAATGATAGTGTGAATATTGGTGTCGAATATTCTGCTGGCAACCTGTCTATGAAGTCAGCAAGCGTGGTTGGAACAACAAGCGGGCTTTCGTCTGGAGCTACAGCCATGATTACTTGGTTGTCAACAGTTGACGAACCCCTTAAATCGGGTAATTATCGGATACGGATAACACCATCAGATTATCAGGGACAGGGAACACCTACGATTTCCGAGGAATTCAGCCTCAATCAGACCAATTACTCAAGTAAGATTATTGCCAAGGGTACAACCCCAACCCTGACATTTTCCCCAACAAGGCTGGCTATCCAGAAGCCATTTGATGAGGATGTTCTGACCACGACAGAGATATTGAATACTGGGCTGCCACAGATGGAAACATATCCAGAGCTGAATAATACAGCACGAAAGATAACTGTTATTGGATTAATAGATAGCAAGCCGATTGTTTCATTTCAGGCAACACTTACTATTTCTTATGGGACTATGACAAATTATGCAACCGAGCAATTCCTTCAGATGTATGAGCTGCAGGAAGGCAGATGGATCAGAGTTGGGAGCAGCAGCGTAGATGTTAATGCCAATGAGGTATCACAGCTTATAACTCATTCGGGGGTATACCGTATTGGCTTGAGTATTCCTGCCACTCTCAAGGCGTCAGCCTGGGTAGCACCAAATCCGTTCAAGCCAAACGGTGGCAATCCAAAGACTGGAACAGATAGGGTAGTGTTTGGAAATCTTAAAGGCGGAACAATGGTCAAGATATATACAATATCAGGGGAGCTGGTTAAGGAATCCGGGATAATCAATTATGGTGTGTGGAACTGGTATGCGAAAAATGAGGATGAAGAAGCCGTGGGGAGTGGGATATATATTTTCGTTATTTCTTGTGGGGATGAGGCAGCGGTGATTGGAAAATTGGCGGTGATACGGTAAGGGTGTGCATAATCCTATTGTCTCAACAACTCTTAATTGTCGGTAGGCAGTAATTCTCATTATGAACCGCAGAGACGCAGAGTCGCAGAGAATTTATATGCTTCATTCAGCGTTTCTTCTCTGCGACTCTGCGTCTCTGCGGTGGAAAAATATC
>JAZDHC010000215.1:0-7680 GCA_043806395.1 Candidatus Desantisiibacteriota bacterium
ACTAAACAAGCATGGATGGCTGCATTTCCCTAATTCCCCCTTAGAAAAGGGGGTTAGGGGGTTGTAATTCCCTCTTGGGAGGAGTTAGGGGTGGATAATCCTCTGCAACCCTATGATGAACAGTTTTGAACCATGCCCAAAATTTGTTATAAATAGTTATGGTCGGTTGCTTACACTATCTTAAGGATTGTTTGCCCCCATTGTCCTATTCTTCCACCTGCTTCTGTATCCTCTTAACAGCAGTTTTAGCAGCTGCCCTGACGCATGATTCAGTGTCATTGTTGGAAAGGATGGTCAACGGTTTCAGTGCCCGGGGATTACCTATTTTTCCTAAGGCTTCAGCGGTTGTTGTTCTGACAACGCCATTTGCATCACTTAATCCCTTGAGCAATGCCTCAATTAAGGCATCATGATTAGTAGATATATTTCCTATGGCAATTGTTGCCCCACCACGGCCATACCAGCTGTCATCATTCAGGTTGCGAATTAATGCCAGAACTATTTTCTCCTGCAACTTCGGGTCAGGTGTCTTTTCCAAAAGACTTCCAAGGGCAATGGCTGCATACCATCGAATAATTTTTTGATCACCTGCCAGAGGTGCTACCTCATTGCCAGAGGTGCTACCTCCTAAAGCCTGAAGGAGCGGAACAATAGTGTCCTCTCCTATGGTGATTAATATATCTGTGGCTACCTTGCGAATGGTATTGTCATCATTCCCCATGGCTTTGATTAATGCCGGAATAGCTGGCTTGCCTATTTTCGTCAGCCTGTTGATGGCTATCTTTCGAATTACTCTGTTCTGGTCATTAAGATGCTCAATTAATAGCTGCATCCCTTCCAGATACCCTCTCTCTCCTAAGGCAAGGGCAGCATTGAATTGAATATCAGGGTTTGAGTCATCAAGGGCAATCAGTAAGAATGTAATCACCTCATCATCATCTATCTTTCCCAAGGCATTTGAGGCATATACCCGCACATCCTCATTCTTGTCCCCCATTGCTGTTTCCACCAATGGACCCAGGACAATCCTGTCAGCTATCTCGCCAAGGGCAATAACTACTGCCGCACGAACAAACCATTCATTATCCTTGAGCATGGCTACTAATGGGGGAACAGCCCGATTGTCTTTTAATTGCCCAAGGATAAGGGTTGCATTTGCCCTTGCCGTTTCATTCCCATAATACAATACCTCGATTAAGGATGGTACGCAAGGGGTGCCAATATTGACCATGGCTGAGATGGTGATAGAGGCTACTTCCCCATCTGCCAGAGGTGCTGCCTCTGCCAGAAGTGCTACCTCCTGTCCGAGAAATCCTATCAAAAAGGGAATAGCTTTTTCTGCTTTCAACTTGCCCACAGCCTCTATAACCTGAGACAGGGGAGGCTTATCCTTTAGCCTTTCGATTAAGGGGTCAATCGCTCTTTGCTCACCTATTTCCCCAAGTGCCCAGGCAGCCTTGCCAGATATTTTCTGATTCTTGTGGAGTAGATTGTCAATCAACATATCCACTGTCTGAATAGCTCGCAGTCTGCCAAAGATGGTAAAGGCTCGTATCTTATTTGTCCTGTCAATGGATTCAAGCAGGGGAGAAATACATGGCTCACCTATATTTATCAATCCAGATACAGCTGCCTCTCCCGCAGTGGTATCCTCATCATTTAATAACTCAATTAAAGGGACAATTGCTTCTATTGTTTTTAAGTTACCAAGTGCTTCAGCTGCACATGCACAGGTAAAACTATCATCATCCTTTAAGGATTGGAGAAGGGGAGGTATTGATTCCACGGACTTAATCTTGCCTAATGCCATGGCAGCATTACCCTTGACCGTCCAGAGAGTCGTTGGGTTCAGGAGATTTGTTAGATGGGGTACTGCCCGTATATCGCCTATTTCCCCCAGACCAATCACCGCATTTCTCTGCGTTCTCCAATCTGCATCATCTAACAGGGCTATCAATGTCTCTACTGCCCTCTTGCTGTGAGTCTTTCCGAGTGCAAGAGCAGCACACCTTTTTATCTCTACATCCTTGTCTTGAGTGGCAGTAATTAACAAAGAAATACCCTGCTCATTAATCTCTTCCCATGGGAATGGAAGAAGAGCCTCCTCACCCCGTAGGGCAGAGGCAAACAGCCTAATGGTTTTTTCATCACTTATCCTGCTAATGGCAATAATAACTGATTCCTCTAATCTATAATCATTTTTCAACAAAGAGATTAATGATGGTAATGCCTCAATATCACCAATCTTACCCGCTGTCCATATAGCCTTTTTCAGGATTTGCTGGTTTTCCTCAGAAACCAGAATCTTTATCAAGCTTTGAGTTGCTTGTTTATCCCCAATCTCTCCCAGTATCCAGACAAGGCATCCCTTGAGGTCAATATCCTTGGTATCCATGTAAGGAAGCAATAAAGGTACGGCTGTTGTTCCCATCTTTATTAATGCAGCAGAGATATCACGGCGAGGGAGTTCATCCTCTTCATATAAGGCTGTTATCAAGGGTGAAATTGCCCTCCTGTCACGAATTTCTCCCAGTGCATAAGCCACTTGTTGCCGCACCTGAGGGTTTTTATTGTCTAATATTTGAAGCAATGGGATGACTGATGGCGTGCCTATCTTTATCAGAGACAATGATGCCAGAGGAATATATTCATCTGCGGAATGTGTAAGTATGTTAATTAATAGTGGTATTGCCTTTGCTGCCTGTATCTTACCTAATGCTGTTATTGCCTCTTGCCGCACAGATTCATCCTCATCATTCATGATATTAATGATTGCATCAGTGACCTCAGAAGAGCCTATCTCGCCAAGACTATAAACAGCCTTACACCGAATTATCCAGTTTTCATCTTTAAGACATTTGAGCAAGGCAGGGATGGCGGAAACAGAGCCAATCTTTCCCAAGGATAGAATAGCATTTTTCTTTACCCTCCATTTGGGGTCATCTAAGGCATGGATTAGGGCGGTAACAATGGAAGGGCAGACACATAGGTCTGCCCCTACAACGGATAATTCTCCGGCAGTCTCTGCTGCTTGTATGCGTATGGTTTCGTCACTATCTTTCAGGTTGGAGATAATCTGTGGGATGGGAGAACTGGATATTTCATTTCCATAACTGTGTGTGGCTGTAAATATCAAAACAATTGACAGAAAAATAAATCGCATTGGTACTCCTTATAATATTCCTTGACAAATTAAAATGCCCTCACTTTTGGTGAGGGCATGTTTTAGTATTTTATGAACATTTTAAGACTCGCAGCTACCTACTTACATTAAATATATAAGCAACAATCATGCCAGTTTTTTGATGACAAGGGATATTGTTGTAACACTTGGCAGGATAATATGTTAAGTAAATAGCAATGGATTGTTCTATATTCTGATTGTACCATTACGGACATAAAGGTCAGGTTATGGGTACAAGGCTGTTTTGAACCATGTCCTGAATTTTAACCCCTGCTGAAAAAAATGAAAAAAACACTTGATATCTTATTTGTTTCATGCTATATTTTCATTATTATGAAACATCAGCCATCAGCCACCAGCAGGAGGTAGCACCTCTGGCAGGGATGTCCCTACGGAATACGAACAACATATTGCATACATCTTATGCCAAATTCCTATTCCGTAACAACCTGCTGAGTAGTTATGTGATACGATAAATTTAGGCATGGTTCAAAAGAGAAGAAATTCCACCCACGCCAACGCGGGACATCAGTCGTAGGGGCAGGTCTTGCACCTGCCTTCTTAGGCATCCACCCCTCTCAAGAGGGGATTGAATGTATGCCCTGATTTGAACCATAACCCATTTATTTTGTGATAGACCATCAGGGATGAAAAATATTTTACAAAAAACCTGAAAATAATGGTAGACAAAATCTTGCCTCTGATATATAATTATATGGTAACAGTTCAGGTTGTTTAGGCTGAAGGCTGTTAGTTTTGCAGATAAACTGCTAAGCAAATCTGTCATCTGTTTCTTTACCCTACAGTCTAAACACCTACAGCCTATCTACCTGAATGGAGGTTTCTTTTGAAATATACAGGTGCACAAATATTAATTGAGTCATTGATACGGGAAGGGGCAGATACTATCTTTGGGTATCCAGGTGGGGTATTATTGCCTATCTTTGATGTTTTGTATGATGCAAAGATAAACTTTATCTTAGTCAGGCACGAACAGGGGGCAGCTCATGCGGCTGATGGATATAGTCGTTCTACAAATAAGGTTGGGGTGTGTATGGCTACCTCAGGGCCAGGGGCAACGAACTTAATAACAGGTATTGCTACAGCTTATATGGATTCCATCCCCATGGTGGTTATTACCGGACAGGTTCTAACTACAATGATTGGAAATGATGCCTTTCAAGAGGCAGATATTATTGGTATTACCAGACCAATTGTAAAGCACAGCTACTTGCTTAAGGATGTTGCTGATATAGCCAGGGTAGTTAAAGAGGCTTTCCATATTGCCAGTACCGGACGACCTGGTCCTGTACTCATAGATATACCCAAGGATATATCTACAGCAACCATGAATAACCCTAATTATTCTCAAAAGGTAGATATTCGAAGCTATAATCCAACCAGTTTGGGTCATCCAATGCAGATAAAAAAGGCAATTAATGCCATTGTTTCCAGTAAAAGACCTATTATTTATTCCGGTGGAGGGATATTATCATCCGGGGCAGCCGAGGAACTTCAAAAATTCGTGGATATCACTGGTATTCCAGTAACTTCTACCCTGTTGGGGCTTGGTGGTTTCCCTGGGACACATCCATTATTTCTTGGAATGTTGGGCATGCATGGGACAAAGTATGCCAATTATAGCATCACCAATGCAGACTTAGTTATTGCTATTGGTGCCAGATTTGACGACCGGGTAACTGGAAAGATAGATGAATTTGTCCCGAAGGCTACGGTTATTCATATTGATGTTGATCCAGCATCTATTAGTAAAAATGTTCATGCTCATATCCCTATTGTTGGGGATGCCAAATGTATTTTGCAACAATTAAACAAAGAGGCAATATCCCCAAAGATTAGTGATTGGATAGAACAGGTTAGCCAATGGAAAAAAGAGTATCCACTTGGGTATAAAAAGGAAGGGAAATTAAAACCCCAGTTTGTTGTAGAAAAGATATATGAGGTTACTGAGGGTAATGCGATTATCACTACTGAGGTTGGACAAAACCAGATGTGGGCAGCTCAATATTATAAGTTTGATTATCCGAAGAGTTTTCTGTCCTCTGGTGGATTGGGTACTATGGGTTATGGGTTCCCGGCAGCAATTGGGGCACAGGTTGCTAATCCAGATATGGTTGTCTTTGATATTGCTGGAGATGGCAGTTTTCAAATGAATATTCAGGAGCTGGCAACGGCTATTCAGTATAATTTACCAGTCAATGTAGCTATCTTGAATAATCACAATCTGGGTATGGTCAGGCAATGGCAGGAGCTTTTCTTTAATAAAAGATACTCATATACCTCTATGACCGTTCAGCCTGATTTTGTCAAGGTGGCTGAGGCTTATGGTGCTGAGGGGATTCGGGTTGAAACAGAGGAAGAGGTTGTACCTGCCTTAAAAAGGGCAATTAGCTCTAAAAAGCCAGTGGTACTTGATTTTTGGGTAGAGGAAGAGGAAAATGTGTTTCCCATGGTGCCAGCAGGGGCATCATTAACACAGATGATTGAAGGAATGGCGTGAAAGGGAAGGCTGTAGACTATTAGGCTATAGGCTGTAGGGAGAAAGGAATTGTCTCTACCTACAGCCTAACTGCCTATAGCCTACAGCCTATACTTAAGGAGGTATAATGAATCATACAATATCTGTATTGGTTGAAAACAGGTTTGGGGTTTTGGCACGGGTGTCGGGACTGTTCTCTGGCAGGGGATATAATATTGATAGCCTGTGTGTGGGAGAAACAGATGATCCTACGATATCAAGGATGACTATTGTTACCCATGGTGATAATAAAATTATTGAACAGATAGAAAAGCAACTCAATAAGCTCATTGATGTAATTAAGGTTATAGATGTAACCAAAGAGGATCATGTCGAAAGAGAATTGGTTTTGATTAAGGTTGGGGTAGATGAGGGGCAAAGGGGAAAGATTCTGGAAATAGTGGAGATATTTCGCGGCAAGATTATCGATATCTCCCCAAAGACAATAACTGTGGAGATAACCGGTGATGAAGGCAAGATAAATGGGATTACTGAAATGCTCAACCCATTTGGGATAAAGGAGTTGGTGAGGACAGGAAAGGTAGCGGTGGTGAGAGGAGAGAAATAGGAAGGTAATATGGTAATCGGTAATCAGGAGAGGAGAGGAGTAAAGAGGAGTAAAGAGGAGTAAAGAGGAGTAAAGAGGAGTAAAGAGATAGGTCATATAAGACCTATAGGACTTATTAAAATTTTAAGGAGGTTTGAAACAATGGCAACGATATTCTACGAAGAGGATGCTGACCTTACTCTATTAAAGGGTAAGAAGATAGCCATCATTGGCTATGGTGCTCAGGGGCATGCACAGGCACAAAACTTAAGGGATAGTGGGTGTGAGGTAATTGTCGCTCAACGAGAAGGTTCACGAAGTTATGAGATGGCAAAACGGGATGGTTTTACCCCTGTTTCTGCACAAGAGGCAGCTGCACAGGCTGATTATATCCAGATGCTGGTACCGGATCAGACGCAGAAAAGTATTTATGAAACAGCCATAAAGCCAAACCTGAAACCAGGCAAGGTGCTTGGCTTTTCACATGGGTTTAATATCCATTTTGGTCAGATTATTCCACCACCAGAGATTGATGTGGTTATGATTGCTCCCAAGGGTCCTGGTAAGCTTGTCAGACGGGTTTATACAGAGGGTGGCGGTGTTCCATGCGTTGTAGCCGTGCATCAAGACGCATCTGGTAGGGCATTAGATCTTGCCCTGGCATATGGCAAAGCAATTGGCGGTACCAAGGCTGGTATCATTGAAACAACCTTTGAGGAAGAGACAGAAACAGATTTGTTTGGCGAACAGGTTGTCTTATGCGGTGGATTAACAGAATTGATCCGTGCAGGCTTTGACACCCTGGTAGAGGCAGGGTATCAGCCAGAGATAGCCTACTTTGAATGCTGCCATGAATTGAAGTTAATCATAGACCTCATCCATGAGAAGGGCATCACCGGCATGAGACAGGCAATAAGTGGTACAGCCAGATATGGGGATGTTACCAGAGGAAAATGGATTATCAATGATGAAACAAGGGAAACCATGCAGGAAATTCTATCAGATATCCAAACTGGTGAATTTGCCAAAGAATGGATACTTGAAAATCAAGCAAATCAACCAGTATTAAATGCCCTTGTAAGGAATGATGCAGATCATTTGATAGAAGAGGTTGGAGAAGAATTAAGAAGTATGATGGGCTGGTTAAAAGAAGAGAACAAGTAAGTATTCAGGTGAATAGGCTGTAGACAATTAGGCTGTAGGTGTAAGCGTTCAGCTATCAGCTGTCAGCTGTCAATTTCAAAGGGATTAGACCACAAAATGGAGAAGGTGGGGACGGTTCACCTTTGTTTGAAAGCTTGCGGTTAGTTGAGAGTGCAATATTCCCCCTTAGAAAAGGGGGTTAGGGGGTTGTATTCTGTAGATGATGTCCCCTTGCCCGAAAGGAATCATATGAAAAACGATGAAAGT
>JAZDHC010000216.1:0-5239 GCA_043806395.1 Candidatus Desantisiibacteriota bacterium
ACTTTCATCGTTTTTCATATGATTCCTTTCGGGCAAGGGGACATCATCTACAGAATACAACCCCCTAACCCCCTTTTCTAAGGGGGAATATTGCACTCTCAACTAACCGCAAGCTTTCAAACAAAGGTGAACCGTCCCCAAAGGATGTTATTCGAAAATTAAAGAAAGCAGGATTTTATTTTGATAGACAATAAAAAGTTTTTTCATAATTGTACACCATAAAGATATTGATCATGATTTATAGAGCCATCAATAATATCACTACTACCTGAGGCACCTATTTTGAAGAACGGATCGTTTAAGTATTTTTTTCTATTTTCAATGTATTCTTGAATGGCTGTGAAAATCTCTTTTTCAAGTGATTGATTTTGTTGTTTTGCTATTTCATTAAACTGATTATAAACTTTATCATCTATGGCTATGGTCATAGTCATTTGTGAGACACCTCCAGATTAAATTATCTTTTAGTATAGCATGGATGAGTTTTTGTGTCAATATAAATTTGGTTTTGAGATAGATGTGTAAGATACTAATGATTGGGAATGATTTTAATGATGAAGATGATTGAATTCCATCAATCCAAATCTATTAAATCATTAGTTCCTTACACATCTTAAAGGAGAACGAAAATTGAAAAAGTATCTATTGTTATTAATCTTAGGAATCATATCAGGAATATTTCTGACCGGATTCACCGCTACATCTTTTGCAGGGACAGGTTGTGGACCGTCAAATCCTAAAAGCGGTGGTCCAGGTACAGGCGGTAATGCTGGTGGGGATATAGTTGATAGACCTGATGATACGGTTGATGTTGCTACCTATCGGGATATTAAGTTGCATCCTACCGGTTATGCACCCATAGCTGTATTACAAAATGGCTATTAATGGAATACATTTACAGAACAGGATGGATTAGTGAATAATAAAACAATAGCGGTCAATCTTGATAATCAGGTAGTATGGGCAGGTGGAAGTGATGGGGTTAGTAAATATGAACCCTCAAATCAATGGCAGGTTTACAAGATAAGTGATGGGCTTCCGGATGAGGAAATAACATCCATAGATATAGATAATGAACTGATATGGCTTGGTACGGTCAAGGGTGGCTTGAGTAAAGGCAATAAGACAACTGGGGCATTTGAAAACTTTACTACTGCCTCTGGTCTTTCAAGTAATCATATTAATGCTGCGGCAGCAGATACTGCTTATGTCTGGTTAATAACATCTGATGGGATAAGTAGATATGAGAAGATTAGCGGCGGGATTGAAAATTTCAGATATGATGTGGAACTATTACCTTATGGCGGTCGGGGGTTAGCTTTACATTCCCTGATTATTGATGTAGATTGTATCTGGTTTGCTGGATATGGCGGGCTAATCAGATTTGATAAGGCAAATTCTGAGTTTAGACGGATGGAATTGTCTGATAATCATATTAATGCCATTGCTAAGGATGATCAGTATGTCTACCTTGGAACACAACAAGGTGTAACTAAATACAATAAAATTACCCGAATATTTACTGAAATATCGCAACTGCATAATGTAATTGTTTATTCAATTGATATTGATAACGATATTAGCTGGTTTGGGACAGAGCAGGGGTTATATCGATATGATACAGATGTTGTCAGAAGATTTACGACAAAGGATTCTGGTCTGCTAAGGGATGATGTCCGGGTAGTTGCGGCTAAAGGCGGCTTTGTCTGGTGTGCCACATATAATGGTGTCTGCCGATATGATGTGGTAAATGACACATGGCAGTCTTATACAATCAAGAATGGTCTGCCATCCAATCTTATTCGTGATATAGCGATTGATTCTCAATACGCTTACTTTGCCACTGACCATGGTATGGCAAGGATTCAAACAAGCGGGAGGTTGCTGTATCAAGAGAGCAAGGGTATAGATATTACTATACCAAACACGACTCTGACAACTAATGGTGACGAAGACAGTTTCTGCTCCAATAACGCACCTTTCCTACTTCATTCTGATGGAAATTACAGAGTTTGAATCTGATCTGGATAATGTGATCGTATATCCGAATCCATATTTGTCAAGTAAGCATGGTTGTAGTATTTTCTTTGATCGATTAACCGAAAATTCTACCATCAGAATTTTCAACATTGCCGGTGAATTAGTGAGAGAGATAGATGTGCAAGGTTCACCACAAAGCTGGGATACTTGCAATGAATCAAATGAAAAAGTTGCCTCAGGCATCTATATTTACCTCATCAAAGACTCTGGTGGGAATAAAAAGGTTGGTAAATTGGGGATACTGCGGTAGACTATTTCCCTTCTACAGTTTATCTCCATAAATAGTTATCAATCTTGCAGCGACCAAACAGGAGAGCTTATGATTTTGAATAAACTAATGTCGTTCGTAGAATTAGTAAAATTTGAACATACCATCTTTGCTCTTCCCTTTGCCTATCTTGGGGCTATTTTAGCTTGCGAAGGGATTCCTTCGCTTTATTACTGGATATGGATTACCTTGGCTATGGTTGGTGCCAGAACAGCAGGCATGGCACTGAACAGATTGATAGACAGATATATAGATGCAAAGAATCCAAGAACACAGAATCGGGCATTGCCAAAGGGGCTGATTCCTCTCTGGCAGGCATGGTTATTGGTGTGTGGTTCATTTATTTTACTTTTATTCTCAGCCTATAAACTTAATCTATTATGCCTTATCCTTTCCCCATTTGCAGTGGCTCTGCTGGTTATTTATTCCTGGCTGAAACGGTGGACATGGTTGTCACATCTTGGGTTAGGTCTTGTTTTAGCCTGTGCCCCGATTGGCGGGTGGATGGCTATACAAGAGAGATTGGATATTGTCCCTCTGCTTCTTGGGCTTGGTGTATTATTTTGGGTTGCTGGTTTTGACATCATTTATGGCACACAGGATGTGGATTTTGACAGGCAGGCAGGGCTTTATTCTATTCCTCAATCCTTTGGCATAACTAATGCCTTGCTTATCTCAAGGTTTTTTCATATCTTTACTGTTGTTGCTTTATTAATGATAGGGGTATTAGATAATCTGGGGTTATATTACTGGTTTGGTGTAATAACCACAACCATTTTGCTGATTTACGAACACAGGCTTGTTTCCCCAACAGACCTTTCCCGGGTCAATCAGGCATTTTTTACCATAAATGGCTGGATAAGTGTGGGGTTGTTTGGGTTTACTGTTGCGGATGTTGTTTTGTGGTGAGGATTCAGGTAGATAGGCTGTAGGTGTTTAGACTGTAGGGTAAAGAAACAGAAATACGGGATTATTGATGCAGTTTATCTGCAAAACTAACAGCCTATAGCCTAAACACCTAAGTAATTATATGGAGGGATGATAAATGGCTGGAGTAATTAGAGTTGCGGTTCTTGGTGCTGGTGGATTGGGGAAATCATGTGCAAAGATTATGGCAAAGAAGAAACAAATGAGATTAGTGGCAATATGTGATAAGGAGGGGTATGCTTATTTGCCGGATGGACTTGATGCAGATGCTATTAGCCGGGTAAAGATTGGTGGAACGGTTGGTGACTTGGAATGTGGGAAGCGGGTAACAGACTCTATTGGTGAAATAGTAGGGATTCTTGAGGAAATTGATGGCATATTTATTGCCCTTCCAAATCTTCCAAATGATTTTATGTTTAATGTGGTTAAGAGGTTTATTTCAGCTGGTTATAAAGGTTGCTTTACTGATGCCTTGAAACGAACGACTGCTATGGAGATGATGCTTGGACTGTATGGAGAATTAAAACAGGTGAAGAGTACATATATTACTGGTTGCGGTGCTACCCCTGGTCTGCTTACGGCAGCAGCAGTGATTGCGGCTCAATCGTTTATTGAGATAGAAAATGTCAATATCTGGTGGGGGGTTGGCATTACTAATTGGGAGGAATATAAGGCAACTATCCGTGAGGATATTGCTCATTTACCGGGATATACAGTGGATACGGCTTTGGCTATGAGTGATAAGCAAGTGGAAGAGTTTCTTGACAAGACAAATGGAGTACTTGAGTTACGGGAAATGGAACATGCAGATGATATGCTTTTGGAGAGAATAGGAGTGGTTGATTCAAGGGATAAGGTTACGGTTGGTGGAATAATGGATACCAGAAATGCAAAAAAACCTGTTTCAACAACCATGACACTTACAGGGATAACATTTGATGGTAAACGATCATCGCACAGGTTTATATTAGGGGACGAAACAGGCATGGCTGCAAATGTTATTGGTCCGGCACTTGGATACCTTAAACGGGCATTATGGCTGAATCAGCATGAAATATATGGCATTTATGGTTCAACAGAATTTATGCCGTGTGTGGTAAGTTGATGGATAGGGCAGTTGGTATTATCCCTGTTCGTTTTACTGCCAAAAGATTTCCGGGCAAGCCATTGGCTGATCTATGTGGCAAACCCATGATCCAATGGGTCTATGAACAAGCGATGAAAAGCAAGCTATTGGAACAGGTTATTGTGGCTACAGATGATGAGAGGATATATCAAGTAGTCAAAGGATTTGGTGGCTATGGTTGCATGACATTTAATGACCATGCCTGTGGAACAACACGGGTAGCTGAAGTAGCTGAGGGGTTATCCGCCGAGATTATTATTAATATCCAGGGGGATGAGCCATTGATTGAGCCAGATATGATTGATCAGGTGGTTTGGGCAATGCAAAAAACACCTGAAATATATATGGCTACCCTGAAGAAAAAGATAATCAATGAGGATGAAATAGATAACCCTCATGTGGTCAAGGTGGTAACTGATAGAGATGGGTTTGCCCTGTATTTTTCACGGGCAGGAATACCGTATGTAGCAGTCAGAAAGAAGCAGGAGACAGATGAAACCCATCACTGGTATAAGCATATAGGTTTGTATGGGTATTGCCGGGAGTTTTTATTGCAAATTAATAGCCTCCCATATTCTTCGTTAGAAACCGTTGAATCCCTTGAACAACTGCGTGTTCTGGAGAATGGTTACAAAATAAAGGTGTTAGAGACAGAATATGATACTATTGGTGTTGATACACCTGAGGATTTGGTAAGGGTAGCAAGGGCGATGAGGGCAAATAGCTAAACATGGAACATTCGGGACGGTTCACTTTCATCGTTTTTCATATGATTCCTTTCGGGCAAGGGGACATCATCTACAGAATACAACCCCCTAACCCCCTTTTCTAAGGGGGAATATTGCACTCTCAACTAACCGCAAGCTTTCAAACAAAGG
>JAZDHC010000217.1:0-26755 GCA_043806395.1 Candidatus Desantisiibacteriota bacterium
TTGCCCGATTTCAATTCTTACGCCCGCTTATCGAATCTTCATCCGATCTTGGTTCTTTACACGGCTGTCAATTCTTCGCCCGATCTCGGTTTTTCGTCAGCTTTTTGTTGTTGCTAAGTCTTTCTCTTCAACAGCTAACAACAAGCTCACCTACCAGCGGGACGAATGACCAGTAACCGTTGTAAGCAAAATAAAATGTCGAAACTCGTTGCATTCCCGCTGGTTAGGTGCAGCGACGGGTTATGCAATTGATAGAACCGCATTTAGCTTCTAATTGCTTGTATTTCAAGGGCTTGAATAAAGCATCTTCTTTCTCTTTTCCATAAAACGAGATAGGGTTGAACTAAAATATAAATTCTCTTAATTTGTATAATTTTTCGAATTTTGCTTTTGATAACTTCTCGCACACTTTTTCGTTAGTAATTATATGTGCATATGGTTGCAAAAGAAAAAAATAAGGTCGCAATATGTGTGCATATTTTTCCATATCCTTTAATTCCCTATCGCATAAATCTGTATAATATCCAATATAATAATCATTTGTGTTTTCATCTTTAATAATATCAAAAGGAAATAATCTACAATCAACTGGACGATTATTGTAAACATTACACATTCTTTTTTTTGTATCATAGAAATGGCAAGGTGAGAATTCATTATTATTCTCGGATTTTATACTATTAGTACTCCTTTTCATCTGGCGTATTTGAGAATTATCTATAACAGATGAAAACTCCTTGAGTCTTTCAGATTTAGTCGAAGATAAACGAATTTTATTTGATTCATCATTAAGCAAAATCGGCATATCAATTTCTTCAGATGCACAGCAACATATTTTTTTTTCATTATGACAGTCCGTACAAAACACATAAGTGCCATTTATTAAATCAGCGTTTTCTTCTGGAACCCAAACATATGGGCTAACTCTAATCTGATCTTTTACAAAAGAGGATTTAGAAAAAGAACAAAATCCACTTAAAATGTCATCAAATAACTTGAGATTTATAGTTCCTCGTTCGTCATCATTGCAATCTAAAGAAACATACTCTCCAGTTAATATTCTATTATTAAAAGTTCCTTTTAAAAAATATATATCTTTTTCATCTAAAGTAACCGTACCTTCCACATATCCGTTTTCACACTTTGTTATTTCTATTTTCTCTGATTTCAACATTTCGTTTTCTGCAAATAATGTTGTATATACATTTCTAAGTTGAATTTGCGTCGATGGAATTATAAACTTCTCCTTACTTTCTTGGTTGTTAGATACTATATTCCCAGAATCTTTTGATAACTTATCAGGTTTACCAATATTAACTGTGACTGTAGAATTCCCTGAATTAGACATTTTGCTTGAAGAGCTAACCGAATTATCTTTTTTCTTCAAGCTATTTTTCTTTTTTGTTTGCATATAACTAATATATGCTCCTGCTACACCTAATATTGCAATAATTATTGCGGCTCCCAAAGCAATGTAGTCATTTGTAACAACCATTGTTTAACCTCACTTATTTTCTTAATAGATTCAATTTCAGAAAAACACGCTAAAGACATTATGTTTGTTCTCATTGTATCATATAAAATACTTCAGTATACCATTCCTCCCTGAACACACCGTACCCACTAACCACAAAAATAACCAATTCTGTCTGATTCATTTTTGACGCTCTCGTAAAAAATCAAAGAAGAGAAAATCAAGGGGTATCCAAACCATTCCAAGACCCAAGAAAATCGATTGTAGGGCAAATACGAAAGCCAATTTTTTCGCGAATCCGGTTTTCACACTAACCATGGACTTTTTACGAGGGCGTCATTTTTGGTTCTTTGCCCGCCCTCGGATTTTCACCCACTTCTAATCTTGCTCTCTTCCTTGCATAACAAGTGATTATACAGTTTTTCTGTACTTTTACAATTATATCAAATTTAGTCCCAAAGGTCAAGAAAAAAATTGACAAAAAACAATAAATATAGTATAATTCTTTCTGGCTAACATTACTTTTTACATATTAGACAGAAAAAGGGGCTAATCTTCCATGATTGATATTCCAAGAGATGCGTTGCTTCAATATAATTCAATACTGACTAAAAAATCAATCCCTATCTCCTCTCAGCATTATTATCAGAAATCGAGGGACAGGATACAGATAAGTCCATACATTTCTCCTCGTCAGGCTGTTACGGAATAGGAATTTGGTAGTCGCAACTGCCAGAGGTGCTACCTCCTTCAGGTTGCGTTATTTTACGCGAGAATATAAGGTTGCGACTACCACTGATAACTAACCGATTATGCAGAATTGCAGAATTGGGGAATTATTGATAAACACCATATTGTGGTACGCTATTGCCGATGCTTATCAGTTTCGTAACAGGAGGTTCTAATTCATGGACAAAGGGTACCAATCATTGGAACAGTGACCATGAGTTTTTGTATGATAGATATTTCACACATTCCTGATGCCAAAATAGGTGATGAGGTGATTTTGTTTGGCGGGCAATTAGCAGTGGATGAATTGGCAGATATTTGCGGCACAATCAGTTATGAGATTTATGCGGAATTAATGGACATATTTCGCGAATATATATGGGCACCTCTAAAAGCTCAATCAAGTGATGATGGCAAGGCGTAAAGATGCGAAAAATCGCAGTTTACATGTGGTAAATGAGCATTTTGAGTGGCGTTGCGTTGCCGCCAGTGCGGCTTTAGTGGGTTTTTAGAGGTGCCCTTAAATAACTCCCATAACCTTCCGTATCTCTACCATATTATCTGGCTCAAGCCAAATATACCTTGAGTCAGCCCTGAACCAGGTGAGTTGTCGTTTTGCAAATTGACAGGAGGATTGCTTTATCATATCTATTGCCTCCGCAAGGGTATAGATACCTTGCAAATGTTTTATTATTTGCTGATACCCAAGGGCTTCCATAGGGATTAGATTGGGCGAATATCTCTTTTCTAACAATCCACGCACCTCTTCTACCCATCCTGTTTCAATCATCTCCTCTACTCGCAGTGAAATTTGATCATATAATCGTTGTCTGTCCTGATTTAGACAGATCATGATTAAATGATAATCTTTTGTGATTGTAGCTGAGCGTTGCAGGCAAGAGATTGGCTTACCGGTTTGTTGATAGACCTCTAAGGCACGAATAATCCGTCGCAGGTCATTATTTGAAATTTTTGAGGCAGCCGTTTGATCAATTGCAGATAGTCTTTGATGAAGATGATTTGTTCCAAGCAGGGATGCCTCTTCCTGAAGTTGCTGTCGAAAAGCCAAGTCTGGTGGTGGTGAAGGAAATAGCCCGCTGACAATAGACTTGATGTAAAGACCTGTTCCACCAACAAGAAATGGCAATTTACCTTGCAGATGAAGCTGGTCAATAATCCCCTCTGCCTGCTGCTTAAAATCAGCCACACTAAAATCCTCATCAGGATTTACAATATCTATCAGGTGATATGGAATTTGCCCTCGAAAATTAAGGGAGGGCTTTGCCGTACCGATGTCAAGATAGCGATATATCTGTCTTGAGTCAGCAGATACAATCTCACCATTCATCTCTAAAGCAAGTTGATGGGCAACGGCTGTCTTGCCAACCCCGGTTGGTCCGGCAATTATAATTAATGATTTAAGTTTCATGGTTGTATTCCATTTCTGGGGGTGGAATTCCCCCTTAAAAAAGGGGGTTAGGGGGTTGTTTCTCCTCTTTTGAATCATGCCGAAAATTACAAGGGGGAAAATATTGGATGTGTTCCATTTAGTCCTTCTTAATATATTTTGAAACAATAAACTGAATAAGAGTTTTCCCTTTTTCTTCCATTAATTCTCTTTTTTTCTTATCCAATTCTGTTTTTAACTCATTTATCATGCCTTGATTATTTCTTATTAATCGTTCTTTTTCAAGATGAAAGTCTTGTTTTTGTTTTTCCAGCATTCCTTCGAAGTCTGGAATTTTTTTCAGCTCTTCCTCTTTTTCTGTCAACATTTTTTTCAACTCTTCGATAGTCTTTTCATTTCCTTTAATTAGCTCATCCTTTTCCTTAAGCTGAACTTCAAGTCCACCCCTTTGTTCCTCATTTTCCCATATCTTTGCTGCCAATTTAGAAAAATCACTCTTTGCTTCTTGCATTATTTCCCCCTTCATTTGGACTACACTATCACAACTATTTATCACAGAACATATTGAGAGCGCAGAGAAGAATCATGTATACGGTATTTCTACCTTCTTCCCTACCGATAACCGATAACCCGATAACCAATTACCCTCCCTTATTACCCCTACATCATCTCCGGCACCTCTACCCCAAATCCCTGCAATGTTCGTTTAAGAATATCTGGATTATTACACGCCAGATATGCTTCTTGAAATGTAATTACATCGTTAGCTACCAGAGCAATTAATGATTGTTCCAGGGTTTGCATTCGATAAACATTTACACCTGATGAGATAGCATTATATATATTTGAGGTGCTTCCTTTTTCAATGTATGTTTTAATAGTTGGAGAATTAACCATTATTTCTACTGCGGCTACCCGACCAAGTTCATCTTTTGTTTTTATTAATCGCTGAGTAATTACCCCTTGCAAACAAAGAGAAAGCTGCATTCGCACCTGAGATTGATACTCAGAGGGGAATAGAGTTAATATTCTTTCTATTGTCTGGGCAGCACTGGTTGTGTGAAGGGTAGAAAGGACAAGGTGTCCTGTTTCTGCTGCCTGTAAGGCAACTTTAACATCCTTTAAGTCTCGTAATTCTCCAAGTAAAATAACATCTGGATCCTGTCTGAATATGGCTATCAGGGCATCGTTCATGGTTCTTGTATCTTGTCCCACTTCCCGTTGAGTGACTGTTGCCTTTTTGTCCTGAAACAAGTATTCGATTGGGTCTTCAATGGTAGCAATATGGCATTCCCTGTTAGAATTGATGAAATCAATTATGGATGCTAATGTGGTTGATTTTCCTGATCCAGTAGGTCCTGTTACCAGAACCAATCCATTTGATTTAAGGCTTAGATCCTTGACCACATCAGGAAGCCCAAGCTCATCAATGCTCGGCACCTTAAAGGGAATTGCCCGAACAGCCATGGCCATGGTTCCCCTTTGATAATAGATATTCGTTCTGAATCTTGAAAGTCCACGAATACTGTAAGAAAGATCAATCCACCGTCTTTTTTCAAACTTTTGAGTATGTTCTTCGTCCATGATAGAAGAGCTAAATCGCTTTATATCATCAAAGGCAATTGGTGGCCCCTGCAATGTAGCAATATTCCCCTTAACCCGAAATATAGGTGGTTTACCAACCTTGATATGAAGATCAGTGGCACCCTTTTCAATCATTAAGGCAAGAAGATCATTAAATTCTACCATGTTAAAGCACCCCCGCAGGGATTTCGTAGGGGCGAACCTATGTGTTCGCCCATTTATTCGGGTAGACACGCAGGTCTACCCCTACTAATTATCGACTCAAATATCAATCTGCCCTCGTCGCCACCAAGGGTTTGTTCAGCAACCCTTTCCGGATGGGGCATCATTCCCAACACATTTCCATTTTCATTGCATATCCCAGCAATATTATCAATTGCTCCGTTTGGGTTAACAGCAGGGCTAACAACCCCTTCGGAAGTACAATATCGGAAGATAATCTGATTATTTTCCTGAAGTTTATGGAGAGTCTCGTTATCTACAAAATAATTTCCTTCTGCATGGGCAATGGGTATTTTTAATACTTGTCCCTTTTTTGCCTTGTTAGTAAATGCGGTTTCATTGTTTTCGATTCGTAAGCAGACATCCTTGCAGATAAATCGCAAGTCCTTATTCCTGAGCATTGCCCCGGGCAATAATCCTGTTTCCAGCAATATCTGGAAACCATTGCAAATACCTATGACTATCCCGCCATTATTTGCAAATTTTATAACCTCATTCATTATTGGAGAAAATCTGGCAATGGCTCCGGATCGTAAATAATCACCATAAGAAAATCCACCCGGAAGTACCACACAATCAATCTCGGATAGACTTGTATCTTTATGCCATTTATAACACACATCCTGACCCAGTACGGTTTTCAGGATATAATAACAATCATGGTCACAATTTGAGCCTGGAAAAACAATAATAGCCCATTTCATGGTTTTTAGCCCCCTGTTTCTATTCGATAATCTTCAATCACAGGATTAGAAAGCACCTGTTCACACATCTGATTCAGCCTTTCTTCAGGGATATCATCTGAAAAATTTAGTTCAATATATTTTCCCATCCTGACATCCTCTATCCCCTCATAATTTATAGATTCCAGGGTATGCTTTATTGCCAATCCCTGAGGGTCAAGTATTCCTTGCTTTAAGGTTACAAAAACCTTCATTGTTTTCATAGCAAAATCCTCCTTTATCCTACCCCATAACCGCTTAATCTTAAAAACAAACAAAAGGCACCAAAGAAGACCAGAAGAGTAAGGGTAAGATAATCAATCAGCCCTACCCGATAGTTGTCTGAATAACTTCTTTTGCGACTAATCCCAAAACCTCTTGCCTCCATGGCTGCAGAGATAATCTTAAATTTATGGGTAGTGATGCTAATGCATAAAATCCAGGCTGATAGCTTTTCTCTTATTCCTTGCGAAGCAATATCCATACCCCGTAATTCTTGTCCACAAATACTATTTTCTTTAGTTTCATGATATAGTGACATCCATCTAAAGGGGTTAATAAATAATGGTAAAAGACCGGAGGGTATGCCCAATCTGCTCAACCCATAGGCAAGCTCTTCTACAACAATACATGAAGCAAAGATGATCCCTATCAGAATAATTGCCCCTATCTTAAACCAGACAGAAATAAGATGCAAAAGAATCTCCCTTGAGATATGTAGATGAAATATCCTGTCCCCAATTGACCATAACAAGACACTACAAATAGAGATACCGAGAAAAAGGTAGAATACAGGAGCTATTTTCTTAAAACATGCTCCAATAAGGGCAAGGATAAATATTATTCCAAATATCCCCAATAAATAAATGGGATGCTTGAAAATAAGACAGATACCCCATAACAAAAACAATGAAAATATCTTGGTTAAAGGATTCAGTTTATGCAGAACTGAAATTCTTTGTAAATACATATTCTTATTATATCACCTGACCGTGAAAAAGTCAATAGATTTTGCATGAAGTGTTAAAAAATGCTTGCAAACAGGGATTAATTATGGTATACTCAAATGTCATTCCAAACTACATGTGAGGAATCTTTTAATCAGGGGGATTATTATGAACATAAAAAAGAGCTGGTTTCTTGGAATATTGATTGTGTTACTTCCTTCTATTTCTACAGCAAGTTTTCTTGATCTTGAGGTTGGTGCCAGACAGACAGGGATGGGAGGGGCGTTTGTTGGGATTGGGGATGATGCTTCTACTGTTTATTGGAACCCTGCTGGATTGGATGAGCTGAAGAATGTAGAAATTATCTACGAGTATGGCCGTCGATATAACAAGGGCGGTATTAATTTCTTTAGTCTGGCACAGCCAGCAACATTTCTTGCTGGAGGCACATGGGGGTTATTTGGCTTACAAGAGGATGTTGTAGAGGTGAAGGATGATACCCTTAAAAGAAAAGGAATAGATGAAACTACTATTGGCATAGGCTGGGGAAAGAAAATGAATGGTGGTTTTGAAAATATGCCCTTTGGACTTCTAATCGGGGCAAGCCTGAAACTCTTGAAAGTAGAGAAAAGAGATGCTACGAATAGAGGGGCAGCTATTGATTTTGGTCTTTTGTTGAAACCAAAAGAGATACTTCCGGGTACAAAGGAGATTAAGATAGGGGTTGTGCTGCGAAATGCTTTAAGAACAAAAATGTCCGAAGAAAAGCCTGCATCAGGATTTAATCTTGGTTTTGGTGTTCTTATGAATAAAAAGATAACCCTTGGAAAAGGGATCGCCTTGAGTGACATTATCCTTTCTGCTGATGCAGACCATCCAGAAGGAGAATCTCTCAGGATTAGACTTGGAACAGAAATGCTTGTTAACCAGAAACTCTTCTGGAGAATGGGCACAAATAATGGGGATCTTTCCTTTGGAACTGGAATAAAATCAGGCCAATGGCAGATAGATTATGGTGTATCCCTTAACTCTCCAAAGCCAAGCCATCAAATATCAGCTATGTTAACATATTAAGCCTGCAACACTATCAGCGGTAAATCAAACCATGAATCACAAGCAGGAGTATTTTCAAATGCAAGACTACACCGAAAACAAACTAATAGAGCAACCAGCAATAAAAAAAATCATTGCAGATGCACTCCTTGAGGATATTGGCAGTGGGGATATAACTGCTCAATTAACAGTGCCAGAGGACTTAGAGATAGAAGCAGAACTTCTGGCTATGGAGGATGGTATCATTGCCGGATTGGAGCTGGCGGCAACAATCTTTACCTTTGAGGATGAGAATGTAAGGTTTCTTCCCTTAATAAAAGATGGCGAAAGGGTTAGCGGTGGTCAGGTATTTGGAAGGGTTCAGGGTCATGCTCGGGCAATATTGAGAGCAGAAAGGGTTGCCTTGAATTTCTTGCAGTGGTTGTCTGGAATTGCTACACAAACGGCAAGGTTCGTAAAGGTTGTTAACGGCTGTCCGGCTAAGATATATGATACCCGCAAAACAACCCCAACCTTACGAATGTTAGAGAAATATGGGGTCAGGGTTGGTGGAGGGTATAATCATCGGTTTGGGTTATACGATGGCATCCTTATCAAAGAAAATCACATCCGTGCCGCAGGTGGAATAAAAGAGGCTGTCAAGCGGGCAAGGGTTGCAAATATGGAGATAGAGGTGGAAACAGAAACCTTAGATGAGGTAAAAGAAGCTGTTTCAACAGGGGTTGATGTTATTATGCTTGATAATATGGACATAGAAACCATGAAAAAAGCAGTGGCTCTAATCAGGGAAAGCAGCAAGAAAATATTGATAGAAGCATCTGGCGGGATTAATCTTGGGAATATTCGAAAGGTAGCCATGACTGGGGTTGATCGTATCTCTATTGGGGCAATTACACACTCGCATACAGCATTAGACATCAGTTTGGAGGTCGTTGGATGAAAAAAGATACAATACAAGAAATGCTGGATGAGGTTATTGATATTTTTCTCACCCAGCACCTTACGGAATTGGAGGTTAAGGACAATGAGAAAAGGGTAAGGGTTAAACGGGCAGTTGCCATAGCTGAGGAGACTGCTTTGCCGGTAAGGATACCCTATTCTTCAACTCCCAAAACTTCCAAAAAAAAGCCACTGGAAGAAAATCCCAATTGGAAAAAGATTACTTCACCCCTGACCGGTACATTTTACAGAAGTTCTTCACCTGATGTCCCACCCTTTGTAGAAATAGGCAGTATTATTATCCATGGACAAACATTGGGACTGTTAGAAGCAATGAAAATGTTTAATGAGATAAAATCAGATCTGGCTGGAAAGATAGTTAAAATCCAAGCTAACGCTGGAGAAATAGCAGAGGTAGGAAGCGTGCTGTTTCTGGTGGAGACTAACGATGTTTAAGGATTTGTGAAAAATGGGGTTAAAACTCTCTAAATGTGCTGACACCAAAAATCGGGCATGGTTCAAATCAGGGTACCAAATTGAGCAAACAAGCAGGTATCTGTGTTTCCCTAATTCCCCCTTAAAAAAGCTTAACATGTCCCACAAATATTGCTGAACAATTTTAAGGGGATATGTTATAATAAAGGAATGGTAAACAATGGTGAAAAAACAGAGGATAGCGATTGGTTCTATCACGATTTGTGTGGGTAAATAAGAGATAGGTTTATCGCTTTCATTCCACACCAGAGTATGTCATCTGGAGGTATTTCTACTTCCATGTGTGGGGGTTAAATGTATACTTTGGAGTGGTTAAAGCGATAAACCTTCTTCAATACATATTAAGAATGTTCTGCAAGGTTGATAAAGAACCAACTTTATCTTACCCACACAAATCGTAATAGAGCCATAGCGATTGGTATAAAGGGCGAGGAATATATTGAGGTTAAAAAAGGTGTTGGCTTAAATGTCTCATGTTGTTGTAGGGGCAATCCCTACAACTAACAATCTATAGCCTGAACCCCTTTCTTAAGATGCCTTCTGATAAAGATATACAGACCAACAAGAAGAAGAATACCTATGGCTACATCAAATTTATGGAATATTGGTGAAATGGTAGAATGGTATTTTTCACCAAATTTCATCCCTAACCAGGTAAGACCAAAATTCCAGGGAATAGAGCCAATGGTTGTATAAGCACAGAACTTAAAGAAATTCATCTTGGTTATGCCTGCTGGCAGGGAGATAAATGTTCTAATAACCGGCATGTTCCTGGTAATAAATATAGCCCAGTCCCCATATTTACTAAACCATCTGTCCGCTACATCTATATCATGATGGGTTATTAGAATATATTTGCCATATTTCATAATAAACGGTCTGCCGCCAACACTACCAACCCAATAGGCAATTATGGATCCGATTAAATTGCCCATTGTTCCGGCAAATACTACCCAGAACATCGTAAACTTTCCCTCAGCTATTAAACAGCCTGCAAATGGCATTATTATCTCAGAGGGTAAAGGGATGCAAGCACTTTCTATTGCCATAGCGATACATACACCCCAATAGCCTGTGGCATCAATGATGTTTTTTACAATAACAGCTAAGAATTCAAGTATAGTAGCAATCATAATATTTTTTCTCCTTATTCTTTCAAATCTCAGGATAGTATATCATTGATTAATGATATCGTCAAGTAAAAGTTACGAAATTTTCGGCATGGTTCAAAAACAGATCGTTGAGAAAAAATATCCACCTGTGCAAGCGGAATTTGGAGTGCGAAAGCTCCTTGCTTTCGCTTTGCTTTGCAATAGCTTGCTTGCTATTGCTCTGTTAATTACACAAGAATAGTAAGCTACTACACCCTGAATAGTGTAGTTAAACACCATGAAAGCGAAAGCAAGTAAGCTTTCGCACTCCATAACTACTACCCCGCTTGCACAGGTGGAAAAATATCCACCCCCTAACCCCCGCCAGCGGGGGACATTAGAGAAAAATGTGTGTTTCCTTTGTCCCTTGTGAATGTTCGTCCTTTGGGGATGGTTCACTATTGTTTGAAAGCTTGCGGTCTGTCATTCCGAACTACTGTGAGGAATCTAAGATCCCTCACAGTAGTTCGGGATGACAGCATTGAGTACTCCTTCGGGATGACATCCAAGAAATCATAGGAAATTGCCTGAAACTGGTAAATTCAAAACTGTTGCTCGATCGTTTGCCTTTTTTCACCGCACCTTCACCTGCTTCTTTGATGTGTTCGCAGCGGACGGTGTTACTGTAATACTTGGTATGTGTGCCATTGGAAATGATAAACAGTTGCACATATTCAAAAAGTCCCGACGAAGCCCAAAAACTTTCTCGGCTGTAACGGTTGATCTGGTTGAATGCCTCGGCAATGGCTACACCACGGCGTTTAAGCTCAATATGCACCATCGGCAGTCCGTTTACCAGCACAGTCACATCATAACGGTTGGCGCGCTGACCGTCTTCGGTGGCGTATTGATTGATCACCTGCAAACTATTGTCGTGAATGTTGTCTTTTTTTATGAGGTATACATTCTTGGTTGTGCCATCTTCGCGCGTCAGGTTTTTGATATGGTCTTCTTGAATGGTGGCGGTCTTTTCGGCGATGCTTTGGTTTGGGTTGGCAAGCTCATTGGCAAAAAAATGCTTCCATTCGGTATCGGTAAAAGTAAAATTATTGAGCTTTTCTAATTGCTGGCGGAGGTTCAATACCAAATCGGCTTCGGCGGTGATAGGCAGATACTCGTACGCCTGCGTCTCGAGTTGTTTGATAAAAGCGCGCTCCAAATCAGCCTCGCTTTGATAGTGAGCAACACGAACACCGTCCGCCAAATACTCACCCACGACAGTGCTTTGCGGATTTTCCGCAACTAAATTGTATTGATTCATTTTTTTCATTATTTTAATTTTCTTCATAATAATACGAATAATCTATTCCTTTCATAAACATTTCGCGGCTATGGATTTTACCGGTAAGGGCATTTTTAAGCAAGTTTTTTATCGCCGTGCTGTTGGTCGATGTTTTTACCATCGCATGGAGATAGTCGCTCTTGCCAATCTTGCTCCAATCCACGCATTTTTTTATCCGTTTTTTGAGCATCATATCGAGCCAAATACGGGTGCTTCGTCCATTCCCTTCTATAAACGGGTGAGCGATGTTCATTTCCACATATTTATCGACAATTTCGTCAAAGGAGTTTTCCGGCATTTGTTCTATCTGCCGCAAGGTAGTGTCCAAGTATCGTGCCATCGCGAACTGAAAGCCGCCTTTGGAAATGTTTTTCTGCCGTATCTGTCCGGCAAAATCGTATAACCCTCCAAACAAGTAGGCGTGAATCTGCTGTAGCCCTTTGGCTGTACCCACTTCTATACCGTCTATAAAAGAACTTTCAAACAAGCTGTAGGCCTTCTGTTTGCTTTTGCCGTCAACGGTTTCATCGCTATATGTGAACCATTCAATAAAGCGGTTGGCCGATTTTGAGGGAAACTGTTTACCTAAGGCAATAATACCGTTGTAATCAAGCATATCGGCCAAACGGCTTTTCCCGTCAGGCGCAATAATCTTCAACTGGGTAGTGGAGCTAACCACTTCGCTCTTTTCTCTCTTTAACTTGGCTTTAAGGTATTTCCAGTAATTTCGCGTCTTGCCATAATCGTCTTGATCTGAAAGCACCGCCACGATGTCCAACACGGAAAACCACCATTTGGCATTCTTCTCGTCCCAAACGGCACGCACTTCGCGATCATCATAAAAACGGATAGAAATCTTATTCATATTTATCAAAGGTTAATAACCTCCCTCTGTAGTATTCGTATTGTTTGCGTCGGGCATTGAGTTCCGCCGGCAAACCGACCGAAATATCATTCACTAAAGCGTCGAATTTATCGAGGATGGTGACGATGCGTTGTTGTTCAGCGAGGGGCGGCAAATGTCAGCAGTTCATCCCGATAATACTCATACTGCTTCTTTCTCGCCTCCAGCTCCGCCTCCAGCTCCGCCTCCAGCGTGGTAAAGGTGTCCAGAATTTTTACGATCTCTTGTTGGATGGCAAGGGGCGGAATGGGAATTTTGATTTTCTCCATTACATTACTCATGATTTTTGGGTTTCCCATTCCGGCGCTAACGTGTTTTTTAGAAACTGTCGCCAAGATATATAAGAGGAACTTCGTATTTACACCGTCAACTTTAACTTTCAAAAGACCGCAAACATTTGTAATGCTAAATTTACCCTTGCGGTAGAAAATTGAACCGGCGTTTGCTCCGTCAGTTGTCCATGTCAGGTATTCTCCGTCATAGTCATAAGTATTGATGCGTCCAAAAACACCATCGTCGACTGTTTGAGATGAATACACCGGGAACTCACCAGCATTATTTCTGAGGTAGTCTTTTGACATGACTCTACCGCGATTGATTTGGCAAATTTCACCAATACTCTTAAACTCCACCCCCTCAGGACAGAGCTCAGCGATCAGTTTTTCGATTTTGCTTTGTTGTTTAGTCATACTATTTTCTCTTTTTTGGTTTTTCTGATTTCACTTTCTTCTCGACCTTTTTCTCCAATACTTTGAGATTCTCCAAATACGCTTCTTCTACCGGCGACAGCGTCTTTGCTTGATACTTTCCGTATTCACTTTGTGCCTTTTCTACTGCCTGCTCGTGGCTCACACTTCCGGCATTTTGTAATATATTTTCGCCGGTAGCAGTTAAAATACTATCCAAATGTTGTGCCCAGTCTTTCATGGTCATGGCAATTTTGCGTTCTGCCTGGCGTTCGGCAAAATCGAGATATCCAGAGACAATTTGTCCGAGTGCGCGAAGTTCTTTTTCGTCGAGGTAATTTTTGGCGACCGTCACATCCTTGAGCTGCGGCTTCGAACCCGAGAAGGTGGTGAGACCCATAAAATCTTTCTCTGCATTTGCTCGCTCGTAGATGACTTCTGCGGCAGTGTGCCCATGCACGGCATAATGCACTTTATTCTGCACCTTTTTGAAAAAGGCGAACGTTGTTTCTGCGTGGGCATCATAGTCAATACTCGTCGCGTAGATGTCCAAGATCTGGCGATAAAAAACTTTTTCACTCGCACGGATGTCACGGACGCGAGCAAGGAGCTCTTTCCAATATCCGCCACCGCCAAGATTTTTCAGTCGTTCGTCGTCCATCGTGAAACCTTTAACGATGTATTCCCGAAGTCGAGCGGTAGCCCATTGGCGAAATTGAGTACCGCGTATTGATTTGACGCGATACCCTACGGAAATAATGACATCAAGATTATATAGGTTCACTTCTATCGTCTGTGTTTTCCCCTCAATTGCACCATGTTTAGTGGTTGTTCGGAATTTCCGAACAACCACTTTCTCATCTAATTCGCCCTCGGTGAAAATATTTTTGATGTGTTCATTAATGGTTGACTTTGCTTTATCAAATAAAGAAGTCATCTGGTCTTGTGTTAACCAAATCGTTTCATCTTCAATACGCACCTCAAGCTTTGGCGTACCATCGTCAGTTTGATAAATTATAATCTCGCTATTCGGTTGGTTGTTTTTCATATGATATTTATTTACCTTCAATATCCGCCACAATTTCATCAATCGCGGTGCGGAGTTCATTTTGCCTTGCGACAATTTTGGCAATTTTATTGTGAGTATTGGTCATAGTTTTTTCTTCTGTTTAGCTTTTTGCTCTTTTGCTTTATTCTCAACCTTTTTCTGCAAGGTTTTGATCGTCTCCAAATACACCTTTTCCACCTCACTCAAATTTTGGGTTTGGTATTTTTTATATTCCGCTTCTGCTTTTTTCAGAGCCTCGACATGACTCACAGACCCAGCTTCAGTAAGAACCTTTTTGTCAAAAACGCTAATCAATTTATCAAGTTGAATAATCCAATCCTTCATGTACATCGGCTCGTGATCCATTACCTTCACTTCCGCCAAATCAAAAAAAGCGGAAACAATATTGTTCAATATTTTCAACTCTTGTTCATTTAGATAATTTTTTGCAATAGCAATATCTTTTTTACTTACCCCGCCGTCTGAAAAACTCAGCAAACCCATAAATGGTTTGCCGGCGTTTGCTCTCGCAATAATCACCTCAGCAGCGGTGTTCCCATGGGCAGCGTAGTGAAGTTTGTTTTGTACGATTTTGAAAAACTTTATTGATTCTAATGCTCTTGGATTATAATCAAGACTCGTGGCGTACAGGTCAAGAACCTGACGATAAAGGACTTTCTCGCTGCTACGAATATCGCGAATGCGATCAAGAAGCTCATGCCAATATTTGCCACCACCTGCGTTTTTAAGCCTCTCGTCGTCCATCGTGAAGCCTTTGACGATGTATTCATTAAGCCGTTTGGTTGCCCAGATACGGAAACGAGTGGCAACATCAGACTTTATCCTATATCCAAGAGAAATTATAAGGTCAAGGTTATAGGATTTGGTGTTATAATTTTTGCCGTCAGTGGCAGTATGTAAGAAATCCTTACATACTGAAAACTCACTCAATTCACCTTCATCAAAGATGTTTTTGATATGCATCGTGATATTGGGGCGAGATGTATTGAACAATTCTGCAAGTTGGGACTGTGTTAGCCAAATCGTTTCATCTTCAATACGCACCTCAAGCTTTGGCGTACCATCGCCAGTTTGATAAATTATAATCTCGCTATTTGGTTGGTCATTTTTCATATTATTTTATTCCTTCAATATCCGCCACAATCTCATCAATCGCCGTGCGGAGTTCATTTTGCCTCGCGACAATTTTGGCAATTTTTGTGTTGAGTGTGATGATGTCCACTACCTCGCGAGTATCCTCGCCCACCACATAGCTGGATACAGCGATATTGTAGTCATTATCGGCAATGATTTTGTTATCTACCAGCTTGGCAAAATATTTTGCGTCTTTACGAGTGGTGAACGCTTCCAGAATCTTAGTTCGATTTGCTTCGCTTAATTTATTTTTGTTGCCGCCACGAACAAACTCGGCAGAAGCATCAATAAAAAGTGTTTTGTTGTTTTTCTTGCTTTTTTTTAAGCACGATAATGCAGGTCGCAATGGTCGTGCCAAAGAAAAGATCAGGCGGAAGCTGGATCACGGTATCAATGTAGTTGTTATCTATCAGATATTTACGGATCTTCTGCTCAACGCCGCCACGATACAGCACTCCGGGGAATTCAACAATCGCTGCTGTGCCGCTGGTGGAAAGCCAAGAGAGCATGTGCATGGTAAAGGCAAGATCAGCTTTGCTCTTGGGCGCCAAAACTCCTGCCGGCGAGAATCGCGGGTTTCTTTTACGGTATCGGCTCGACCGAATTCAGCTTCTTTATTAGAAAGCGTGGCATAGTCAAAATCTTTATTGCCGCTACGGCGTTCGTCGGCATTGATATAATTGGTCAAATTTTCACTAATGAAACGATAAAAGAGTATGCCGAGCACATACTGCTTAAAATCCCAGCCGTCCACGCTTCCCCGCAAATCATTGGCGATCTGCCAAATGGCACGGTGTAATTCTGCACGCTCTTGCTCTTTGGTCGTATTTAGATTTGTATCTTTGTTTGCCATAATTTTATATCCAAGTTAAGTAATTGTATTATATCCGTTTCCCCTTATAAATAAATCGTTTTCACAGCGGAGTGATAGTGAGTGAGTGATCGTGATAGGAATTTGCTTTTCTGCCCATTTTAGATAGGTATGTAATATTCTGTCACTATTAGAGAAAAGTGGTTATTGGTATATAGTTTCTGAATTATAGCATATGATTAATTATTTTGTCAAGTGAAAAATTGGTGGAAACTTGAGAAGCTTGGTGTGGAAAAATATCCACCCCCTATCCCCCGCCAGCGGGGGACATTAGAGAAAAATGTGTGTTTCCTTTGTCCCTTGTGAATGCTCGTCCTTTGCTTTTTTTATCTCCTTTTTCTCCAGCCAAACATTATTAACCCTAAAAACACCAGAAATCCTGCAATAAACAGATATGGTATTGGTGCTGAAGATGCCCCTTGAGAACCAATATCCTGCATCTCATAACCCTTGACAACTTTTGAAGAGGGTGCTGCCTTTGCCAGAGGTGCTGCGGTTTGCTTGTTCACCTTCTGCCTTCTCTCTTCTGCCGACTGTTGACTGCTGACTGTTGATTGCACTGCCTTTAATGCTTTCTTGAATCCTTTTGCCTCACTCTTTAACCCCGGCACAGACATTAATGCCCCAGTGGTAAATTTCGTCAGCGATGGATTGTTGCATGTATGATCACAACAGGCAAGCCCAACCTCGGCTACGCTTTCAGCATATTCTTTGGCAAGGGTTTCAATGACCTTTTTGTCAGGTTTCCAATAATCCTTTCGCACAGTTTCCAGCATTCTGGCAACAATAGACTGATATGCCCACATATTCTTTGAACTGCGAAACATATTCTTTATTCCCAGCCCGTTTCTGTCCAGCACATAGGTCTCATACATCTCGTTCCATTTTGCACCGTCCACTGCCTCTGGTACTGTCACCTGCCATCCCCAGAGGTTTGTAATCACCTGATCAACAAACCTTGTGCCAGCATAACCCTCCTTCATCATTGCTTTGATCCACTCAGGGTTCAGGTAGCGGGAGCGCATCTCCCTGCCCATCATCTTCTCCAGAGTTTCCTGCACAGGCTTTCTTGGATTTGCCATATTGGTGATGTACACCTCTGGTGTCTTGCCATCAATTGCCCGAATTGCCATTGCCGTACCACCGAGATATTGAAAAAAATCATCGTTATCCAGCGTTTGATAAACATTCCCTGAGCGACTATGAACAGCCATCTTTGAGCCAGAAAGGGCATTCTTAAATACCTCAAGGCTAATATCCTTATAGTCCCGTTCTATCCTTTCCCCCCAAAACCCCTGACCATACAAATGGCTCATTCTCATAAAATAAACATCTGCCACCTGTTTTTCATTTTTCCAGGTATTTGACAAGGGAATGACACTTGAAAGGTTTGTCCCGTATGCCCCTGAAGGTACGGTAAATAATCTTACTCCGGCTATCCGCTCTGCCATATCCTCGGAAATCCCTTTTGCCATCAGCATTTTTTTAGTCTTTTGCACATTCGCACGGAGGATATTGTCCTCCTCAGCCTGCTTTCCGGCAAGACTCACCGCCTTATCAAGCAATGCCATAAGATTGGAAAATAAATCACGATAAAGCCCGGAGGGCACAATAGTTACATCTATTCTGCCCCGTCCAAGCTCCTGCCTTGATATGGGTTCAACACCCATTACACTTGCCCTGGCATCCCATTTTGGCTTTATGCCCATGAGGTACATAATCTGGGATTCCATCACGCCTTCATGCCTTATGGTTTCAACACCCCAGAGGTTAAAGGTAAGCTTGTCAGGATATATGCCATGTCTCTGCTTGTAACCTTCAATCAATTCCTTTGCCAGATTCACTCCCATTTCATATGCAGATGGTGCCGGTATCTTTCGTGGATCAAAGGAGTAAAAATTCTTGCCGGTTGGCAGGGAATCAGGGTTACGGATGGGGTCATTGCCCTGACCGGACGGGATGTATTTACCTGCAAGTGCGGCGATAAAGGAATCCAACTCCCTTTGTGCTGACTGAATTATCCTCTGCTCCATATCAGCCAGCCTCTCCTGTGAGGACTCTGTGCCAATGGATAATATCGCCTCTGCCGTAGTCCTGATGTATTTTTCCTCTGGGGCACGGCCAAAGGTATGCATGCCAAAGGGTGTTTGCTTCTCCCTAATATCCTTGAGGTAATCATCTATGCTGGCAATATCCTCTTCCCTTACCATGGATAGCCCAAGGTCAGTAAGCAATCCTATCTTCTTTGCCAACCGGTTAATCTCCTCAAGCCTTGTTGATGCTAAGGTTGGGCTTTTGTCCCTTGCGACAGAGTAATCATTAATCAAGCCGGCTATCTCCTTCAACTCCTTATTCAGTCCCGCTTTGTCAAAAGGCGGTGTCATATGATCAATGATAACAGCCATACCCCGTCGTTTTGCCTGAAGTCCCTCGCCAACATCATCAACGATATACGGATAGATGTTCGGCAAATCCTGAATTAATGCCTCCGGTGGGTCGCAGTCGGTAAATCCAACCTCCTTGCCCGAAAGCCACTCGTGTGTGCCGTGTGTGCCGATATGTGCCACAGCGTCTGCCGGGAAACCCTTCTTGAGCCACAGATAAAAGGCAACATACTGATGATGCGGGGTAAGGGTAACATTGTGGTAGAGCTTCTTGACATCCTGCTCCCAGCCCCTTGAGGGTTGCGGAGTAAAAAGGATATTCCCGTATCTCACCGCCGGAATAACAATGTATTTCCTTCCCCTGTTATCCTCCCAGGTCATAATCTTGCTATCCTCAGGCCGTCCCCAGTCTCTTAGCATAGCCGTTTTCAACCCATCAGGCAATTCATCAAACCATTGTTTATACGCCTTGATTGGGATAAGCACGGCTTGACCACTCCTTGCCAATCTGTCAATCTCTCCCTGTGCCCAATTGCCAATATTTCTGCCATAGGAATGGATGTCATGAAAAAGCTTTTCTTTATTCTCCGGAGGGTTTTCGCCAATATCATAACCTTCTGCCTTCAACCTGCCCAATATCTCCCACAGGCTTTCTGGCAGGACATTGAGATATGAGGCACCAATATTCTGTTTACCAGGGGGATAGTTGTAATAAATGATAGCCACCTTCTTATCCTTGTCAGGCGTATCCTGAAGGTTTATCCATGCCTTTACCCTGTCAACCAGCCTGTTTATCCTCTCAGGGATAGGTTTTTCCTCAACATACTCAAGTCCGGTTTTTTCATCTATCGTCCTTTCTTTTGAGGCAATAACTGTGGGTTGAATCAGTCCTGCCATCTCAGGACAGGCTACCTGCCATGTTCTCTCAAGAGTATCGAGTCCAACCAAGGAGCTTTCCCATTCTGTCTTTGATTGGGTGTAGAGGGTAATGGCATTGATTACAGGGACATTTAATCTACTTAAAAGCGGGATAGCAATTTGAGGATTCACGCCGATTTTTAAGGACATAGCCACAACCATTCTGACCCTGCTTCTACCATTTTCATCAAAGAGAAACGACTCCACTGCTTTTTCTGATGGATACCCATACACAGGCAGGACATTAAAACCTTTGCTTTCAAGGCTGTCAATGAGAAAATCAAGATGGCTGGTACTTCCTGAGTCCAGATTACTTTTTCCAAAGGTAATGCCTATCCAGGGACAATCTGCTTGAATGGGGTAGTGTCGATGAAAATCCGTAAAGCTCTGTACAGCCCTTTTTTCCTTCTTCAGGTATATGCCAAAATCAGGCACAGATGAAGGCGTTTCATAGGAAACATCTAATCCCAAATCCCTGTTCATGACCATAAGCACCATGTTTTTTATGTTTTTCCTGCCGTTTTCATTGTAGTATGCCTTAACCATTTCATCGTCTATAATTCCCATATTACGATGTTCTTCAGTATAGTTTCCCCCAAAACCATAAACCTTACCACCATTTTTTATTACTTGTTCAATATATGGCTTTGCTAATTCCACTGCTTGTCTATCCATAATAAGGAGGAGAAAGATGATTTTTGAAGAGGCAATTTCCTTTATCTTAGCCTCTTTATCCATAATGGCTCTACTTGTCAGAATTTGAAAATCAACGGTATTTTTTAGTTGTGGATATGCCTTTTTAATCTCATTGGTTGTCTCAATGAGTGTTCTGGCGTAGGTATCGCCGAGTAAAAGGGTGATTTTTGGTGGTGCAGCTGGAGAAGTTGACAGTTGACAGTTGGCAGTTGACAGCAGGAAGCAGAAAACAGTAACAAATGCAGGAAACAGAAAGAAAAAGTGTTTTCCGCTTCCTGCTCTCTTCCCCCTGTCAACTGTTCTATTCCGGCACATAGATTACCCTCCCGTCTTTCAATTGATATGCTATTCCGAGCCTGTCTCCCTCACCACTCAATCGTTTATCTGTCACCTTTTTCACCTTAATCTCCTTCCCCTTTTTGGTGATTATCTCTATCCTGCCATCAGCGGTTTTTTTGGTAATGGTTACCTCTGATTTAGGGTCAAGCAAATCAAGCATATTATAAGACATAAACAAAGCCATCATCATGCTGACGATAAAGACAATACTGGCATCAAAAAGATTAGCCACGCCAGAGATTGGGTCTTCAAGCGGTTGCTCATATTTTTCAAATCGTCCTCGTCTCTTCAGAAATCTCATCCTCATTCTCCCTTGCAGTCTGTGTTCTGTGCTCTGTATTCTTTTTGTAGGGACGGGGCTTGTCCCTGTCCGCAACTCTGAGTGTTAGCTCTGTAAAATATTCCATCTCCCGTATATCAGCCCTGACCCATCTTTCCTTTACCATGGAAATAAGGTAAGCCATTACACTACAGGCAAGCCCTACAACCGTAGCAGTAAATGCAGTAACCATACTTCCTGCCATTTTTTGCATATCACCCTGAGCAAGGGCAGAAAGGGAGATGCCCATAGGTATTAGTGTACCCATCAGTCCAAGGGCAGGACCTGTCCGAATGACAAACCTGACCGCATCGAGTGATTTAATCAACCCCTGTTCAGCTATTTGAAGCCGCCTTTCGAGTCTTATGTCAAGGGAATTGGTATCAAAGGAAACAAGCTCAGACTCGATGGCTCTCTTGTATCTGGTCAGGCTATCTGAATTATCCTGCCTTCTCTCTATCCACTCCCGCATAAAACTGCCAAAGCAAATGACCATCCAAAGGGTAAGAAAAACCAACCCTACTACAACAGGATAAAAAAGTATGCTGGAAATGATGTAGAGAAATGTTTCGAGTCCTGCAAAAATATTCATCTTGTAATCCCCCTTTGCTTAAAAAATCCAATCAATGCCGCTAACAAAAGAACCATAAAAACACCTACACTGTCATTTAATGCCATGCCATTGCCCTCCACAAGGAAGGAATGATATACACCCCTTGCCTCTTCAATCTTTGCCGGCAGTATAAGTGAGGCCAGGAAGTAACCCCCGATAGCAATCATGCAGAGCCCGAGGCTTATTCGTGGATTTGTAGATTTTCTCGAAACGCGAGCAAGGGTAAGGAATAAAAGCGACAATAGCACAAAGCTCCCCCCCATTCCTAACCCCACAATCAATGCTGGAAGTTTAATCACCCCCAATGCCGCCCAAGTACAAAAGGTAATAGCCGTGAGGCAGACAGGGCAAGGAATTATAAGCCATAAGGCATGTAAATTACATTCTGACTTCTGCCGACTGCCGACTGTCTCCCGCCTCGGAGACAACCCCCTAACCCCCTTTATTAAGGGGGAATGTTCTGCCTTCTGTATGCTTGCCTTTGGCTGCCAATTGCCAACTGCTGACTGCCGAATTAATATATACATTCCCCAGATAATCATCCCCAGAGCCATCCCTGCATGGAGATACGGCCCCTTTCTCAGGACAGGTTCAAGGAATTTGATAAGCTGGCTTGAAAATATGGCTATCAGGATAAATAGTGTCAGATACGAAAATAGTATCCCACAGATTCCTTGCCATCTCAAGCCGCTAAAGCCTAATCCAAAGCCCAGCTTAATTGCTAATATGCTCAGGGTAAAAAGGATGCCGACTATCCATAAGGTGATATTTATGTCCATAGCTATTTTTCCTATAGTGAACGACACGAAAATTTTTCCACCTGTGCAATCTGAATTTGTGGCATGGTTCAAATCAGGGTAACAAATTGGGCAAGCGAACGGAACAGAACACACCCTCCTCCGCAGTAGCATCCACCCCTCTCAAGAGGGGAATGTATTTCCCTAATTCCCCCTTAAAAAAGGGGGTTAGGGGGTTGTTATGCCCCTCCTTTCCAAGGAGGGCAGGGGTGGTTTCTTTTCTGTGACCCTGCGGTAAACAGTTTTGAACCATGCCCGAATTTGCCATGATGGTTCTACTGTCTCGTCAACCGTACAATGTCGTAAATAATATTGTCATCTCGAAGGAGTACTCGACAGGCTGTTACGGAACTAACAATCGATGGCAACACCATACTACATACGGTACTTATCAAAGAATTTGGCACAATATGTTGTGTGTCTTTCATGCCAAAATCTCATTCCGTAACAGCCTGTCGATGTTTGTCATCCCGAACTACTGTGAGGGATCTTATCCGTAAGGCAAAAGATTTCTCACAGTAGTTCGAAATGACAAAGAGGAAAGAAGTTGCAAAACTATCCCGTCTTTATCCGACACTTTAGAGTTGACGCGACACTACAATAATTCCACCCCTTCAGGCTTTAATGACCGCACATCTCTATCCTAATACTTACACCCTACCTCAAATGTAACTGTCCTCCCGGGTGACTTGTAACTCTGGTAATACTTCCTGTCAAAGAGGTTATCCATTGCAAGGGATAACCTCAAATTTTCCTTGAGAGCATAGCCAATCTTCATATCTACTGTCTCCACCGTATCATACGCCCCATAAACACCTGTTACTACATCAATATTATCAGAGGTGGCATACAGCTTATCTACAAAGTGATAGATACAGGAGGCATCAAAAGCATTTCTATGAAAAGATAACCCGAGATTGTACATCTTCTCTGGTACATGCTCAAACTTTTTCCCAACAGTCTTTGGGTCAGCTGGATTTGAGGTAATCTCTGTATCCTGCAGGGTATAATTGGCAAAGGCATCAAGATGTGAGGCAATTTTCATCTTGCCTTCCATTTCAAACCCGGAGATTTTGCCACAACCGGCATTCTGTTTGACAGAATAGGTGCCTGTAATCCAGTTTGAGTAGATAAGGTCATCTATCCTACTCTGAAAATATGTTGCAGAAATGGCTATTTTGCTCAAGTGTTGGTCAATGCCTATTTCCCATGATTGTGTAGTCTCTGGGATGAGCTCAGGATTACCTGCATAGGTTTTGCCGGTAGATGATTTCCATGTTTTATATAATTCATAGATTGTTGGTGGCCGAAATGCCTTACCCCATGAGGCACGGATACCGTCCAATTTATACAGCCCTTTTTCAAATTCCGGGAGGGAGCCCCTCTGGCACTTGTAAAGCACACCCAACTTAGGAGAAAAGGCAGTGCTTTCCTTATCCGCATACCTTGTTGGGTTGGTACTATCAACACATGAGGCGTCGTATTTCTTCCATGTATCGCATCTTGCACCCAGAAATAGTTTCAGGTTCTCAATCAATGATACCTCGGACTGACTATAAATTGCCATCAGCCTGCCTTTACCTTCTGCAGCAGAAGTGGGGTTAATTGTCCCTGTGAGTGATGATTCATCCTTCCAGTTGCTAATCTTGTAATCCTTGGACTCAACACTGTCTGCCCGATAGTTTAGTCCAATGGTGATAAGATGGGCATTCATTAATGGCATATCACCTTGAATGTCAACAACAAGGGTGTTACCCGGCGACTTCGTCAGTTTTCCTGCACCTCCATGATAGGTAGCATCTGTCTGTGGCGCAACATAGAATTTATCACGGCAATTCAGGGATAGATTTCCCTTTAATGCTACGACCCCAATCAGGGATTCATAAGCCAGCCCATAAATGTCAGGCTTACTCCTTCCCCATGTGGATAAGAAATCATTTTGAGAGATGGTCATTGTGCCATCGCCGTTTAACTCAACTTTACCACTATCATATGGCTTGCCAAGTACATCCTTGAGATAGCTTTGTGGATCACAATAGCCATATTCATGCTCACCGCCAGTATATGACAAGGAAAGTTTAGATGCAGGGTTCAGTGAATAGGTGAATTTACCGCTATATTGCAACTGGTCCCAGTAATTTTTGCCTTTGTCCCCAATCAAGTAGGTAGTGATGCCCTTGCTATCCGTTGTTTTCTCCCAACCTGTAACCTTAGTCGCTGATGTTCCTGAATTTACAGATTTAGTCACCAAGTCCGTTCTATCACCCTCGCTTGATTTTTTCTCAAGGTTGATGAAAAAAGAAAACCTGCCCATCTTATTCCCATAGTTCAGGATGTGTTGATAGGTGTTATAAGCAGATGCCGAGCTTTTGAATTCAATGCCCTCCTTTTCTGGTGTTTTGGTAATAACATTTATAACACCACCCATTGCCTCTCCGCCGTAAAGGCTTGAAAATGGACCCTTTGCCACCTCTATCCGTTCTACATTTCCAATTGGTAAATCACCTAAATATGTCCCCCCGTTACAGGCATCATTTAACGGTATTCCATCAAGCAGCACCAGCGTTCTCTGTCCACCGCTAAACCCACGAAGTGTAACCCTGCTCATTGTGTCTCCAAATTTCGTCCGCTTCTGGCATGCCCCTGCCTCATACCTTAATGCTTCGTCAACAAATGTCACCCTTGACCTCTGTTCCATCTCATCCTTTGTGACCACTGAGACACTCACCGGCACATCACCAATCCTTTTCTCCGCTCTTGTGGCAGTAACCACTACCTCTTCACCATAGACCGTAATGGTTGGTGTGTCGGCAAAGACAGTCCCTGCCAAGCCCATTACTATGCTCAATACCACCATTTTCTTCATTTCAAAAGCCTCCTTTGTGTTACGATTTTCATAAGTATAGCACAATGAAAACAATCTGTCAAGCATTTTTTTGAAATTCGTGCTACTTAATGACTCGTGAAAACAAAAAAACCCCAATCTTCGCCAAGAAGATTGGGGTTATATGTTTTCCCTTTATTTCTTCCCTTATCAACGAAGGTACTTATCAAAGTAAGTAGTCGACCGGACTAAAGGGAAGTTTTCCTTCCATTACCGTTGCGTGACAGTGCCTGAATCTCACAGGACTTCCTCTATTTACTCGATTTATTATTAGCTTAGCACACTTAAAATTAAAAGTCAAGTAAAAGTTTTTCATTGACACAATTGTAATATTTTGATATAATAACATTATGCTTGCAATAACAAGGTTTTTTCAAAACATATGGTCAAGTATTCAGGGGGCTTTTGAGGATAAAGGCTGTTTTTTGTGTGATGATTGTAGATATGATTATCCAAGTGCTTGCCATCAATCTTCGAGGCCAAATGTAAAAAAATGTTCTGAGTATAAAAGAAGGTGACTATGAGATATTATCCAATTTGCTTAGATGTAAAGGATAAACGGTGTGTGATTGTTGGTGGCGGAGAGGTAGCTGCAAGAAAAATAGTCTTTTTATTGAATTGTGGGGCAAATATAACGGTTATAAGCCCACAGATAAATAGAGAGGTTAATGCCTTTGTTCAAGAAAAAAAGATAGAATGGTTAATTTGCGAGTATCAGGAGATGGATATTCTTGGTGCATTTCTTGTTATTGTTGCTACTAATGATTCGGAATTAAATAAACAGATTTCGTGTGAGGCAAGGGATAAGGGAATGCTTGTCAATATGGTTGATTCGGCAGAGGATTCTACATTTATTCTCCCGGCAGTACTCAATCGGGGATCATTAAGTATTGCTGTTTCTACAGAGGGTAAGTCTCCGGCATTGGCTAAAAAAATACGAGATGATTTGACAGGGATGTTTGGTAAGGAATACATAGGATTTGTAGAATTATTAGGAAACCTTCGTCAAATTGTCAAGACTACATTCGATCAACCAAAACGCCATATTATCTGGAATAAACTACTAACCTCAGAATTGCTTGAATTGCTGAAAAAGGGACGAACAGATATGGTAGATACTGTGCTTACCAGATAT
>JAZDHC010000218.1:0-13466 GCA_043806395.1 Candidatus Desantisiibacteriota bacterium
ATTAGCCACCAAGGATTCACCCAAGGCATAGGAACGGGCGGTGGGTGGGAATTTTAAGCCAATGCCGCTGGCATTGGCTACGGTGTTGGTTGCTGCTACGATTAAAATTGTTAACAGTAATCTTTTCATTTGCAAATACACTCCTATTATGACGCAGATTAAGGGATAACAACCCCCTAACCCCCTTCAAAGGTGGAATTTTTCCACCCCCTACCCCTGCCAGAGGTGCTACCTCCGCCAGAGGGGGACAACACAGACACAGGATAACAAAATTGGATAGCAACACCCAAATTGGGGCGATTTTCCTCAATTCCCCCTTAAAAAAGGGGGTCAGGGGGTTGTAAATCTCTGTGCCTTTTATTTACCGCACCAATACTATCTTCCTCATATCCTTGAAATCCCCAGCCTGTATCTGAATAATATAAACCCCGGCACCACATTCTTCACCATTCTTATCCTTACCATCCCACTCTACCCAATACTTACCTGTTGATTTGTTTTCATTCACCAATTCTTTTACCAATTCACCGGTCAGGTCGTAGAGTTTTATCTTAACCGTTACCGATGAGTCAATTTCATAGTAAATCTGCACCTTTTCACCATTTAAGGGGTGAAATAGATTGTGGTAGGGGATGAATTTATGGCTTGATGCTGGTGTGGTAATGGTGACTGTGGCTTGTTGTGTGGGTAGTGCACAGGAGGTAACAGTATATGTTGAGCTGGACGATGGCGGACCACCTACGAAAGAACTCGCACCTTGCAGGGAATAGGTAGCATTAGCCTGCTGACCACTAATGATTATGGTTGTAGACCATTTCAGCTCATACGCTATTGCAGGCTTTGCTGGATGAATAAACAGAAGGGATAAAAGGCAAAAGAGGAGGAGCTTTGTAGGGGCAAACCTATGTGTTTGCCTTTTGTATGAGTTGGCAAGGGACAACCGTTTTCGGACAGGGATAAGCCTGCCAGAGGTGCTACCTCCTGTCCCTACGAATACAATAGGGCTATTCATAACAGGAATAGCTACCCCTATTAAGGATGCTATCTCCTGCTGATGTTTGATGTTTGATGTTTCATAACAATGAAAGTATACCATGCAATAAATAATCTGTCAAGCATTATTTTCACATTTTTTTCGGCAGGGAGGAGGAGAGCGTTGCATAGCATCCAAAGGCATATCTACACTTTTTTCGTGCTTTTCGTGGATAATTTCCTTCCTCACTGCTTAATCCTTCCCACATATTCATCTATCAATGCCTCTGCCCTTTCCATGCTGCTGCTTTCTGCATATAAATGAAAGCTCGCCTCATCCGGGTCAGGCAAAAGCAATATCCAATCCTGTCCATGATATATTTTGACCCCATCTATTAATTCTATGGGTTTATCCGTTGTTTCCTCAATCAATTGTCTCATCACCGTACCCTTCATCTCCCATGAGCAATAGACGGTTCGATGACTGACAAAAAATGGTGGAATAGTTTCCACAATATCCCCAAGCCTTTTGTCTGTTTTTGACAATAATTCAAGTATCTTTACTACCGCAAACATCCCATCAAATATTTGACGGAATTTGGGAAAGATAAAGCCACCATTTCCATCACCCACCAGAAACGGCTCTTTTTCCTCACAAATACCCCTGCTGGTTGTTTTTGTCCTCTTTACCCTACCCGGCAGCATCTGGTCAATGATTCGTGTAGTATTTATTGGTGTTCCTATTGTTGCCTGAGGAGAGATTTGAGCAACCATCTGGCACACAGCAGCAAAGGCAATCTCTGGTGAAAGGATTTGCCCCTTTTCATCTACCATGAATACCCTTTCTGCTTCCTGGTCAAGAAGAAAACCAATATCTGCCCCAAGGGTTTGCACAATATTAGCTAACTGTTTTAGTGATTGATTCATCTTTGCTGGATTACTGATAAATTTTGTATTATCAAGATAGGCATTCAAGGAGATAACCTCCCATCCAAACTCTCCCAATATGGATGGAAATATGGTTGCAGATGAACCAAAGCAATAATCTATAACCACTTTAAAATTCTTCTTCAAATTAGGGCGATCAATGGCACTAAGAAATCCCTCGCGATAGCATTCCATAATCCTGTATGGGAATGACAATACCCCTGTTTCCTCTATCTTTGCCCGTCTAAAATCCTCTCTGAAGAATAGCTGCTCAATCCCTCTTTCCTTAGATATTGGAATATCAAGCCCTGTAGCATTAAAAAATTTTATATCCATCATCCTTGGATCGTTAGATGCCCTTCTCACATGAATGCCGCCCTGATCACCCATGGTTCCGGCTTGATATCGGGCAACAGGCATAGGAAGTGCCCCCAGGTCCCAAACATTTGTACCCACAGAAAGGATGCCTGAGATCAATGCCCGATTGATCATTCGTGAAACCTTATGGGAATCACGACTGGTTATCACTGTTGTATTGGGTGAATAGCTTGCCCCGCAGGCAGCACCGAGCTTGGCAACAAATTCAGGGGTAATCTCCATGTTTGCCAGTCCAACAACCCCATTTGTTCCAAACAATGCCCTTCCCCATTTTTCTCCCCAGATAAGGCTTGAGGAAAGGGTTGCCCCTGCCTCAACCTGCTTAAATGGCCAAACCTTAACATTTGCCCGCAAAACAGAATTTTCTCCAATGTTACACCCATCAGAAATCAATGCCCCTTCCTTGAGAATGGCATTCCTTCCAATAGTAACATTGCTTGCCACCACATTTTCATTTAATTCACACCCAAGGGAGATAAATGTTCCGTCCCAGATAACAGAGTTGGTAATGCGGGAATTCCCCTCGATAATGCAATTGTCTCCAATAACGGTATTTACCAGCTTTGCTCCTTCACCAATACGACAATCATTTCCAATAATTACACCATGCTCCAGATACACATTATCTGATAATTCCGTACCCTTTCCAACCCAAAGCGTCTTATCTTTTTTCATACCATTAATATCTATAGAAACCTTACCAGATAGAATATCATAGTGTGCCAGACGGTACTCCTCCAGATTCCCAATATCCCGCCAGTAGCCAGAGGCAATATAGCCACACAATGCCCCCTCCTCTTTTAACAGATTTGGGAACAGGTTTTTGCCAAAATCAAACTCCTTATTTTCTGGAATATGCTTAAATGCTTCTGGCTCAAGGACATAAATGCCAGTATTCACTGTATCGGAAAACACCTCTCCCCAGCCCGGCTTTTCCAAAAATCTTTCAACCCTTCCCTCAGGTGAAACGATAACAATGCCATATTGGAGCGGATTTGTTACCCGAGTCAGGGTAATGGTAGCCAGAGCCTTTTTTTCCTGATGAAAGTTGATGATATTTGAGAGGTTAAAATCTGTAAGCACATCACCACTGATGATAATAAACGGCTCATTCAGATATTCAGATGCATTTCTTACACTGCCGGCAGTGCCAAGATCCTCCATAGCAGTTACATACTCTATATTTACCCCAAACCTTTTCCCATTGTCAAAGTAGTTTTGAATAATTTCAGGTTGATAATAAAGAATAGCCACAATTTCTGTAATATGATGTGTCTTTAATAATCGAACAATATGCTCCATGATAGGCTTGTTAGCCACAGGCACCATTGGTTTTGGAATATTGCATGTCAAAGGTCTCATCCTTGTACCAAACCCACCAGCCATAATTACTGCTTTCATACTCTACCTCCTATATTTAGTCTGACCTATACACTATTTGCCAATCTCGCAAACTCTTCAATGCTCAATGTTTCCCCTCTTCGAGAGGGGATAATGCCTGCCCTTTCAAGGGTTACCTCTGACTGCTCACCCAATACCGGGAACAGGGCATTCCTCAGTGTTTTTCTCCTCTGCCCAAATGCAGCACGGCTCAATTGAAAAAACATGACCTCATCCTTCACCTGAACCGGCGGGGTATCGAGCGGATATAATCTTAATACAACAGAATCCACCTGTGGTTGCGGAAAAAAACATCCATGAGAAACTCGTCTTATTTTTTCCACTCGGCTATGATAATTAACAAACACAGAAAACGAACCATATTCTTTTGTACTTGGCTTGGACAATATCCTCTCACCAACCTCATGCTGCATCATAAGTATTATCAGAGAGATATGTTCCTTTGCTTCCAGCAGCATGGTAATTATTGGGGTGGTAATATAATAAGGAAGGTTAGCCACAACCTTTAATTTTCCGTTGGATGCCAGCTGTTTTATATCAAGGGTTAAGGCATCTGCCTGAATATACCTGATATTAGAAAATTCCTTGAGTTCATCCTGAAGGACTGTCATTAATCGCCTATCAAATTCACAGGCAATGACCTCTCCCGCCTTTGCTGCCAGCTCACGGGTGACTATCCCTGTGCCCGACCCAATCTCAAGCACAACATCATCCTCACTCAGGTCAGCAGCCTCAATAATGTTATTGACTACAGATTCATTTATCAGGAAATTTTGCCCCAATCTTTTGTCAGGCATTAGATTAAACCGTCTGAGAGTATCCCTGCAATTAGCCTCAATCCCCACTCGTTCACCTCAAATTATATTGTATCACCATTTTTGGGTATTGTCAACTTATTTTACAACGATTTTCAGGAGGAAGAAAGATTTATCACGGAGACACGGTGGAAGAGAAGAAGTAGGCAGGTAAGAGACAGAGGACAGAGGGGAAGGGGAGGGAGAAGGTAATTACACAACTCGAAAATGCTCATACCCCTGAGGTATCAATGCCTTTTCTACCCCTTCAGCCGTAACCATTATCCGCCCCATCTCAGGTGTGACAATCTCACCAATTACACTCAATGTACCATCAACACCGTCAAATGCTAATGCCTTTTGTGGTGAAATGGTAAACAACAGCTCATAATCCTCACCACCTGAAAGGGCAAATTCAAGTCTGTCCCTATCCAATTCTTTGGCTACCTCTGACACAGCCTCAGATATTGGTATCTTATCCTCGTATATCCTTACCCCAACCTTGCTTGCCTCAGCCAGACGGCAAAGGTCAATTGATAACCCATCACTGATGTCTATCATGGCTGTGGGTGAAAGCATCTGAACTATCTGACGGGATTCAATCAGCCTTGGTATGGGCTCAAGGTGTTTTTTTATAACCATTTGAGCATCCTGAGAATTTAATCCATGCTTAATGGCAGCCAGTCCAGCACCAGAATCCCCAATGGTATTGGTAACAACAATGAGATCACCAACTTGGGCATTAGTCCGTTTCACCACATTTTTGGGTGAAACCTCACCGGTTAAGGTAATATTTATCACCACCCTATCGCAAGAAACCGTATCTCCACCAACAATCTGGGTATTATACCGCTGGCAGATATCCCTCATTCCATTATAAAGGGACTCAGCAAACGATACAGGGGTATGAGCTGGCATACCGATGGCTACTACTGCCCATCTTGCCACCCCACCCATAGCCGCAATATCACTCATATTAACAGCCATGGATTTCCAACCAAGCTGGTATGGGGTAATGGTTGAAAGGGTAAAATGGACATTTTCCACCAGCATATCTGTTGTTATTAATAATAATTTATCTGAAGATGGCTTAATGACCGCAGCATCATCCCCAACACCAACCAGTACTTCCGTGGGATAGTTTATATTGGCAGTAAGTTGCCTGATTAATCCAATTTCGCCTATATCAAAAAGTTGGTAAGACATAGAATAATTGCTCCATAGCTCAAATGTAACTACTCAGAGAAGGGAATTTACCACAAAGAAACAGAGAAGAATTAATCCGCAGATTACGCAGATGTTCTAATACAAAGAAAGACAACAAAACAAAAAAATCTTAATCTGCGTAATCTGCGTAATCTGCGGATAATCTTAGTCTGATTCTGTGGATTCTTTTATCTTTATGCCTCTATGGTGAGTAGTTATGCTCAAATAAGTACTTACAAATACTCCTGCATCCCCTGTTTTTTCAATTCATTGACAATCTTTTTCACATCCTCTGTTTTCCCCTTTGGGCATATCATAAGGGCATCAGGAGTATCTACAATGACCATATCATTTACACCAATGAGGGTAATCAGTTTTCCGGTCGTGGAATATATAATGTTTTTTTTGCTCTCAATACCTACGAATCCTGCCCCATTGACTACATTTTCATTACTATCCTCTGGAATAATTTCCTCCATAGATAGCCATGAACCAATATCATACCAGGGGAATATTCCCTCAATAACCACAACGATTTTCGACCTTTCCATGACCCCAAAGTCAATAGAGGTAACCTCTTCCGAGGGCAATGATTCAAAAATCTCTCTGGTAACCATATCGACCACTCTTTCATCCCCACCTTTGAGGGCAGACTGAATTCTCATCAAGCCAGCATAGAGCCGTGGCATATACTTGGCAATCTCATCAAGCATTACCTGTGCCTTGGCAATAAATATCCCTGAATTCCACAGATATTCCCCTGATTCCACATATTTTTTGGCTATTTCAAGCCCTGGTTTTTCTACAAATCGTTGCACCCCAAATATTCGTATCCCATGATCATCGAGAAGATTTCCTTGTTGAATATATCCATATCCAGTAGCAGGATGAGTAGGTTTGATTCCAATGAGACAAATTTTATTATGCTGGTGGGCATATTCTATTGTTCTCTGGAGATGCTGACGATAGAGTTCTCCATCATGGTAATAATGGTCTGCTGTCTCAAGTAATACAACTGCCTCTGCGTCTTGATGCAGAAGGTGAATCATGCTCAAGCCAATACATGGGGCAGTATTTCTGGCAACAGGCTCCAGAATAAATCCCACCTTAGGCAAATCCCTTTTAATCGGCTCATAAAGATGATGGCCTGTGGAGATGTAAAACTTATCCGAATCAATGATTGGCAATAGCCTTTCCACTGTCTTCTGAATCATAGAATTTCCTCCAGTGATATGGAGGCATTGTTTTGGAATAGACTGACGGCTCACAGGCCAAAACCTTGTCCCGCTTCCACCAGCCATGATAACTGCATATACAGCCATTGTTTATTCTCCTATTTCTATTCCCCCTTAAAAAAGGGGGTTAGGGGGTTGTGTACTCTATGCCTTTTGCGACCTCGTTATCTTATTCCCTCAACCACCCGATAAAGGCATCAACTACATCCGGGTTATACATTGTTCCAGAGTTTCGCTCCAATTCCATGATGGATTCATCCACAGTCATTGCTTTTCTATAGGGTCTATCAGAGATCAGAGCATCATAGGATGAAGCCACACAGATTATTTCAGCTATTTCGTTTGTCTGTCCAGGATGGTAGCCTTTGCCATCCCTTCTTTCATGATGTAAAAAAACCCCATTTATAATCTCATCGCTGAGGTCAACCCCGGATAAAATATCTTTTCCAATAGTTGTATGTTTTTTGATTATCTCAAACTCTTCCAGGCTAAGCCTTCCTGATTTTTGCAGGATTGCATCGGTAATACCATATTTACCAATATCATGTAAAAGGGCAGCCATTTGAACAGCCTCTATTTCTGTAGTTGTAAAGCCAAGCCTTCTGGCTATTGCCACAGAATATCTTGTTACCCTTTCCACATGACCTGCCATATATCTATCTTTTGCCTCAATATTAACGATTAATGCCTCAACAATACTCAAAAAGTAGCGTATCTTTGCGTCATACGCCAGGGTATTTTCTATGGCAATTATCAGGTCACTACAAATTTCATCAAAAGCCTCTACAGCATAATTGTTTTCATTCTCTCCAATAAATAATATTCCAATCATCAATTCCTTGTTAATAAGTGGTAAAGCCATGGTTGCTTTTAATAATTCAAGATCGTTCTCTATTGCCTCCCCTGTATATTCAAACTTAGGATTCAGCCGCAGTCCTTCTCTTATCAATGCCTTTTTTTCACTCTTCATCCATGAGATGATCCCTTTATTTCCCTTAAGTTTTATCTTTCTTAGTTCCTCTTGAGTAAACCCTATGGAAAAATCTAATTCATATTCATCCATTTCGCTGCAAGTAAGAATAATTGTCAGGTTCTGTATCTTCATTATGGTTGCTATATTTTGCATGGAGTCCAATAATGTTTTCCAAACAAAGGTAGCTGGTATCTTAATCTCTACCATATCAGGAGAATCACCTCTTTCAATGATGTCTCTGAAGATATGACTCTCTATTATCCGCTGAATTCCATTAGACAGGGGATAAAATATTATTCCGGCAAGACAAACCCAAATCATGGTAATAAACCATGACTGATGACAAAATATATAAATAAGGATTAAAAATATGCCTGCAATAAGACCATTGGTCAGGGATAAAATATGCTGCCGTTTTATGTGTATCTCAAATTCTATTAATTTATATTTGACCACAACAAAAGCTACAGATAAACTGAATACGCTAAGGCTTATATGACCAAGGGAATCCAAGGGAATTCCATAAACAGAGAGCAAGTCTATGATCCCAGCCACAATGCCCACGCAGGCAATACCAAACATCCATTGGAGTCGTCTCTTTTCTTGAACAACAGCTATCTTTAGTCTTTTCCAGAGAAGATACATGCTGCCAACAAAACAGAACCCAAACAAGATACTATATAGATAATAAAAACTTCCAGCCCTTGGTTGATAAAAAGATTGTTCATAGGAAACATGATGAATTATCTCTCCTGAAATATTGATTATCAAAAGTGCGCCAGATAGTGCATACGATAAATACTTAAAAATATTCCATGTTTTATCATGGGTTTGGGTTAAGGAGCAAATAAATTGAAAATAAAATGAGGGGATAAATAAGCATCCAACGAAAAAGACCTGAATCCAGAGCATGGCTGCCTCAGCCGTGTCAGAGAAGTGTAAAATCACTACGCCAATCATCCAGATGGTTGTTGTTGTGGCAAGTAATGAAAAGGAGCGGGAAACATTGTTTGATTTTTTTGCCAACAAGGCAAAAGAGATGAGTACTAAATTGGTGACGATAGTAACAATGGAAAGGAAACTGAAAAGGATCATAATAATTACCTCATGTTAGGGTTAGGTTGTTTAGGCTGTAGGCTATTAGACTGTAGGTAAAGACTAACAGCCTACAGCCTATCTGCCTGAGTTCAGTAGGTGGCTTTCTTTAATTCCGCAACAAATTGTGAGGCTTTTTCAACCATGTCTGGTTCGCTTAAATGCTTGGTAATCAAAGAAATAATTGCACTGCCAACAATAGCTGCATCTGCAATTGAGCTTATTTGAGCTACATGCTCTGGTCTGGATATGCCAAAACCAACACCAATGGGCTTTTGGGTAATAAGTCGTTGCTGCCGAATATATTCACTGATACCCTCAGTTACCTTTTCCCTCATCCCTGTTATCCCGGTTACAGGGACGAAGTAGATAAATCCTGTGGAATGCTGGCTAATCAATCGCATTCTCTCTGGAGGACTGGTTGGGGCAATCAGGAAAATGCAGGATAATTCTGCATCATGAGCTACTTTTTCTAAAGGAGACGCCTCTTCAGGTGGCAAATCCGGCACAATTACACCGTCAACACCAGCTGCTCTTGCATCACAGACAAATTTTTCCAGCCCATAAACAAAAATAGGATTATAATAGGTCATCAGGACAAGAGGAATATTGGTATGCTGCCTCAGATTGCTCACCAATGAAAGAACTGTTGTTAATGATACACCATTTTTAAGGGCTTCCTCTGAAGCCAATTGAATTATTGGCCCATCAGCTATTGGGTCAGAAAATGGTACACCCAATTCAATAATATCTGCCCCTGCCTTTTCAAATCCCAAGACAAGCTTAGCCGTAGTTTCAATATCAGGATACCCGGTCATAAGATACGGGATCAAGGCAGTCTCCCTTTTTTCCCGTAATCTGATAAATGTTTCATCAATTTTATTCATCCTGCCTCCTGTAGGGAAATGTTTGGGACAACCGCAAAAAGGTAGCACCTCTGGCAGGATTGCCCCCTATTTCAACCTTTATTTTAACATATCTCATAGGGATTGTCAATACAATTTGTGAACTTAAGCAGTATATTGTTCGAATTTGAACTATGCTGATTTTTCTTGACATCCCAACCAATCTATGGCATAATAATCTTGATGGTGAGGAGAATATGGCACGATTTAATTTTAAGTTTCAACATATCTTGAATATCAGAAAACATAAAGAGAATATATTACAGGAAAACCTGTCTCAATTAAAGCGATCTTTTCAACATGAAGAATCTGTTCTCTGGGGGATGGAGGATAAGACAAGGGAATGTTTATTTAAGTTGAAAGAGCTTCAAGCAGAATTAATCTCTATCAGGGAAATTATAGATTATCATAATTATCTTGGCAGCCTTGAGAAGGATATTGTTGCTCAAAAAACCAGGCTTGAAAGCCTTTCCATGGATATAGATGATGCCCTTTCTAAATTGATACATGCTTCTCAGACAAGAAAGATTCTGGAGAAGTTAAGAGAACGAAAATGGGATGAATGGAAGTTGGAGGATAATAAAGAAGATCAGGAATTTATGGATGAGATCGCATCAATTGGTCATGAAAGAAAATAGTGTCCTGTAAACTTTTCAGTGTTGGATAGAGACGGGATAGTTTTGGTATCTCTTTCCCTCTCTGTCATTTAACTCCAAGGCAACAGGCAAACTAAAGCTAAATCTGCTCCCCTTATCAAACTGACTTTCCACCCATATCCTGCCACCATGTCGTTCAATTATTTCCTTGCAAATAGCAAGCCCAAGTCCCATACCCTTTGGCTTATCTTTTAGGATATCCTCTTTTATCTGATAGAATTTATCAAATATCTTTTCCTGTTCCTCAGGTTTAATCCCGACCCCTGTATCCTGAATACGCACCCAGACCTCAAGCCCTTTATCTGCTATCAAGTTCTCCGTAGCATTAAGACTTATTGTTCCTTCCGAGGGGGTGAAATTAATTGCATTGCTCAAGAGATTACTCACCACATCAACCAACTTGTCCTTATCTCCATAAACATCAGAAATGTCAGGGGGAACATTTATCTCTAATCTCAGTTCCTTTTCCTTTATATCCATCTGCATGGTATCCACAGCCTTTTCAATAACCTTATTTATGGATACAGCCTTCATCTTCCAGCATATTTTGCCTGTTTCAATACGGGACATCATCAAGAGGTTATTAATCAGTCTGTCCAATCTATCGCTTTCAATGCTGATAATCTGTAAAAATTCTATTGTCTCTATCGGGTCAATCTTATCATTCAGGAGGATTTCAGTAAAGGCTTTGATTGAAGAAAGTGGGGTTCTGAGTTCATGGGAAATTGTGATTAAAAACTCGGATTTCATCTTGTTTAATTTTTCTAATTGCTGATTAAGCTCTTTTAAGTTATTCCGTTCCCTTTCCACCTCTAAAGATGAGGCTTTCAGAACACGGTCAATCTTTTCCCATTCATCATAGGCTGTCTCTACCTCTATATCTAATGTTTTAATATCTCGTTGGCATTTTTTTAATTCCTTAGCTAAATTAAGTTTTTCGATAATCTTATTCAGCTTAAAGGCTAATACCTCTGGCATAACTGGCTTGAGGATAATATCCTCACATTGTTCCAGTTGATTAATTCTGCTGGAAATAGTGTCAGGTTGCCCAATAGCAATGAAAGGGATACCACCAATATCCTCTGCCCTGCAATCATCTAAATCAAGCATAGCCAGATTACCGTTGTTGCTTGGAAGCTGATTGTTCCATTCTTCAATGGTCAGGGGAAACTGAACCGATAATCCTTGCTGGTTGCAATTCTTTTCTACGACAGTCCTTAACTCTTTATCTTTAGTCAATAAAACAATAGTTTTCATAATCCTCTCCTAAAGGAGGGCAGACATTTTTTCACCGCAGAGACGCAAAGACGCAGAGAGAAATATGTGAGAGATACAGGAAATAATGGAGATAATGGGGGAATAGAAAAAAGCAATTCATAACATCTCTATCATCTCCATATATTTTTTTACACATTCTTTGTGCATTCTCTGCGTCTCTGTGTCTCTGCGGTTCACAATTAGAATTGCCGCCCTCCTTTATCCCCCAAAAACCACAATAGCATCCGTCAAATTATGAAAAGCACTGGTTTTAGCAGTACCAGTCCCCGTTTCCTCTGCAATCGGTGCAATCTCCCCATAGGTATAGAAGCCTATCATGGGTACCTTTTCGCCAAGAATGCCTTGTATGGCATCGATTTCCTTTTGTGTTCTGCGGCCAAAAACCTTTTTGCGGGCACAGCAGTCAAAGATAAATATCGCAATCGGGGCTACCCCTTGTCCCAATTCTGACATGGCATCCTCAGATGCCTCTCTGGCAGCCTTAATGGCATCAATGGTTGTTCCAGTAGTCATCCTGACAGTTGCCCCCACAGGAACCTCTCCGGCAAAGGTTATTGTCCCTAATTCCTTATCTATTCCAACCGGACAACGAAGATACTCCTGCTTGTTTTTATCCGTTATCCCAAATGGAAACTCAAAAGCTACGCCGGGTAATTCATCTGCCCTTTCACCCAGATAATTCTCATAAATCTTAAAAACACTCTCCCCGTCAAGCTCATAAACCACATTCCCTTGTGCTTTAGTCACTATTCTTTCCCGTCCAATATTCGTCCATCCATGCTTTACACCAGTAGCAACCTTTATATCACCAGTGATTAAAAGGCTTACCCCACCATCGGTTATAGCTTGATCATTGCAATACTGATATGTTTCCTTAAAACTGAACCCATCCCCAGCCAGACCACCTACAATATGAAATTCATTGCCTAACATTGCTCTGGCACCCTTGACCAGATCAACCCCATTTGCCTTTGTTCCATCACCAAACAAGAAACAAATGGAAGGGGATTTACCCTCAGGAAGATGTCCAAGAGCCATAGAAATAGCATCTTGAGCGGTTTTTTGGGCATCCTGATGAGCATTCAGCCCATATCCTACGGAAAACGAGAACTCATCTGAATTCAATATCATCAAAGAAACCGAGTCTTCCATATACCCATCCGTGACTATCTCTCCGTCTGTAGAACAACCAACAAGGACAGCACCCTTTGTCACTGAATTTATGCCGTCAATCATCCTTTGCTGATCATACTTGATTGCTCCAAAAACAAACACTGCATCTGCCCGACCATTGGTCTTTTCCAACGCCATACTGGCTGCCTTTGCCCCAGAGACAAAGGAATCATCGATACCCTGACAATATCCTACAGTTGCTTCTAACTTCATAACCTCGCACCTCCTATAATAATGTCACCCCGTTGGGGTTATGGTTGTTGCTGCGTAACTACTCAGCTATTAAAAAATAACCACGAAAAACACGAAAAACACGAAAAATATAGAAAACACGGGACGGTTCACTTTCATCGTTTTTCATATGATTCCTTTCGGGCAAGGAGACATCATCTACAGAATACAACCCCCTAACCCCCTTTTCTAAGGGGGAATATTGCACTCTCAACTAACCGCAAGCTTTCAAACAAAGGTGA
>JAZDHC010000219.1:0-4768 GCA_043806395.1 Candidatus Desantisiibacteriota bacterium
TCCTTACCTTACCTACCCGGAAAAACAATAAAAACAATCCTGTGAAAAATTAAAAATCTGTAGTGCCAAAACCAGCTTTTCTTAAGTTGTAACCCATTGATTTGGAATAACTTATTTTTTAGAGTCGCGAAGTTGGGTTAAGACAGTGTCATTCGGATGTGTTCCTGTATTCCCTTCCCCCCTGTCTGTATTCCCATTAGATACTCAATATTCCCCTTACACCATCCCATTTAATATCTGTATCTGCATCAACTGTTGTCTTATAAACAACCTCTGTTCCCCGCATGATTTTAATCTCTCGTTCCGGCTGGGGTTCCTTTATTGCCTTAAGCAGTGTTTCTGCCTTTAGGAGAACTGCTTCTGCATAGTCTGCCTCAGAACCACCACCAACAACATCTGCCCCACGGTCATTAGGTGCAGATGTTTTATACTTATGTCCAACGCTGAACCCAATCAACCCGCCGTTCTGAAAAAATCTCTGGATACTTTCACATAAAATCTGGGCAAGCCTCATCTGACCCTGATCAGTGCGAATTAATGCAGCAGATTGAGGGTTGCTTACAAAAAGAGGCTCAAGAAGAATAGCAGGCATATTGGTATATTTGATATTGCCATCACCCCTGCCATCATATCCCCCCACCATAATACCATTGTCTCCACCTAAAGGAAGATTGAATTCTCTTGAAACAGCACCAGCATACCATTGCCCCCAGTTCTTACTTGTCGATGAAGCATTTGCCCCTGTGATTACAACTGTATAGTTAGCCCCTGCCCCTGCACTGTTAAAATGTTGTTCAACATAAGCCACACATTTGTCATCATTTGCCTGCTTCTGCCTTTCCCTGTACTCACCCTTGTAAAATTTAACCTTATACATATCAAAAACCTCCTTAATAAAATTAGTAACCGCTATCTAAGTCGTCAAGAAAAAATAACTTGTACAGTCGTGTCACCGATACATCTTGACTGGCTTCGTTGTTCGGAGCAATCATACAGTAGTATGCTCGCTTCTCACGCCTTGCCAGCCAAGCGTCTTGAGTGACTCTTGGTGTACAACTTATTTTTTCTTGACTCCTAACAAAAAATCCACAGGATTAGTTTCTCCTGTAGACAACGAAGATATTCCCTATTGATACATATCGATAGGTGGTAATGGAGTCTCCTGGTACTTAACTAATAGATTTGAAATAGTTAAACTACCTTGAGATTGAGCATTTACCTTCATAAGAAGGTTTTGCTGTATAGTTGAAAGATCTGTCTCTACCTCAACCCTTGAATCTATTGTTGTTGGGTCAGTAGTCAAATTCCAGATTTCCGCAAAATCTATTGTTGATGGAGTGCCAAACTCATCGGGCAGGTAATAAACCCTGAATATTCCACCTACCGGCTTTCCTTGATAGGGCTCAAGAGGATTCCATATCCCATTTTGAAGAAAATATCCAAAGGTTTGAGCATCTTCAAAAAAGTTCATCTGCCAGATTACCTCGCCTTCTTCTCCGCTCAAGACTAACCAGCAAATTTGGTTTTCACTAATTTTTATTGGTTTTTCCAGATCAATCTTAACCCAGAAATATGTGTTTTTTGTTTTGTCTTCGGTTTTATACTCTATTGCCTTTGAAGCTATAATCTCTCCGACAGGGGCATCCTTCTGGTCCAATCTGATCTCCAATTTATATTTGATTGTATCAGAGGAGGGATTTAGCCTGATGTCAAACCCAGTGACATTAAGCCCCTTAGTGAATGACATTTTTTGAGCTATGCTTTTTCCTTTTTCAAGTAGAAGACCAAAATTACTAAGGATATCACTTGATTGAGGCATTATCAAATCTACCACCAATCTCTCTTTAGCCAGACTACCCTGCAAATCAAATGAAATATATTTAACCTTACTACCAGTTGGAATATTTATCTCGATATTTGCAGAATTAACCCCTGTCCGCTCCTCATTCCAGTCAAAGGAAAGTTGCTTTTCTTTAGCCGTGAATTCTTCCTCTGGATGGATTCTAAAATCTCTATGATGAATAAGGTAGTCAATATTGAATTCCTTCAAAACCAATACACCACTTATATTAGTTTGGACAGTAATTGGCACCTCAAAACCAAATTTATCAGGTTTGGCTTTTTTCAGGTAATTATTTATGTCCATGGAAAAATCTGGCAATTCAATGGGTTTATCGTCTGGAGTAGCAAATTCTTTTGGCTCTATCCAGAAAGGTGAAAAATCCCCCACCTGTAAGGATAAATTAGTCAGATAATCATAGGAATTAAGGATAATCTCGCCAGGTGCGATCTGGACTGGTTCTTCAATTGATTTTAAGCCCTCAAAGCCAGCCAGTTCCAGTAAGTCGTCAACCGCGGCATAGGCAGGCTCATTAAGGTTTATGTATGTTGGAGCAGTACCCTTGGTAGTATTTAACTTGCAAAAGCTAAACAATACCTTTGAGGTGCTTACATTAGGGAATTTACCACAAAATTTCTTTTTCCCATTAACGGTGGAAACCTTGAATAGGTTTCTTGGTGATGGCAGGTACCACTGGCTGCCACCCCAAAGCCGCATGATACAATGAGGACCTGTGCCATCAGAGCTAATTATTGGCAGATCTATATCCAACCCGTTTATGGTTCTGATGGTATGAAAATCAATAATTACAGAATCAGGGGAAGGAGAGATGGTTGTCCCTATTTCTGTTGAGGCGACATTTCCTGTAAACACCTCACCAACAATCTTCAAGGTAGTCTTGATTATTTCCACTGATTCCGGGATAAAAAGATAGATGATCTTTTTATCCACCTTATCAAAGGATAAATCTTCTGTGGGAGAAATTTTTATTTTTGACATTGTTTAATTAATTCCTATTATTTTTGGAGATATATAGAAACACTATTGGAGCTTTTTACTAAAAGATATTGTCTTCCTCTTCAATCTCTTTTAATCGTTCCTCATTTACCTGATTTTGATACATATTTGCTAATTCCATAAATTTTCCATGATGCTCCTTAACCCTATCTACTGCATAATCTCCTTCTCCATTAACATACAAAAAAAACCAGTCAGAGTGCTGAGAAAGCAAGAGTTCATACCACATCTGATTCAGCATTCTCTGTTCAATTTCACTATGCTTATGTATCTTACTCCTTGCTAAGTTCCAATACTTTTCTTCTATTTCCCAGATATAATTCCACAACCCTGGCTTTTCTTCCTTACTTATGTTGACTGTTCCAGTAGTTAGCCACTGGTCTAAATTTCCATGTATTCCCCAACTGGAAAGGGGTAATCTTTCTAATTTTTGAAACGTTCCATTTTTTGAAATATACTCATCTGCAAAGACAAACTCAATTTTATCATTTTTCTCTAACTGTCTTGCAAGTTCATACACAAAATCCCATCCTTCATAACACCAATGTCCCCAGAATTCAGCATCAATGGGATGGGTAATACAAAGTTGAGAATTGCTATATGGGTTTTTATGTTGAAGTTCTGGTTCTAACTTATATCTGATAAAGGCATCCACATCCTTAGTTATCCGTTCTTTTACTGCCTCAATATCATACACTTCCTTTTCTTGCTGTCCTTTTCTATCAGTCACCCGTTCATACTCTCGATAGAAATCCTTATACTCAGGATTCCCAGCAAACCCTTCCTGCCTATCCCATAAAAATCTTACTGTAAGAGAATGTCTACCAAATACAGTTAAACCACTCGGAAATTCACAGGGATACAGGGTTGAATTCTTACTCCTATCTATCAAAAGCCCATCAATAAAGAGTATATTTATACCATTACTGATTAAGTACTCTTCTAATTCAGGGTAGGTAACACATTCTGGTGACCAGAAAAAAGCTGGTTCTGTTCCAAACACCTTTTTATGGTATTCTACTGCATCTGCAATCTGCTTTTTCTGTGAGTTCTCATTAATTATGGGCAATATTGGATGTGTTAAGGCACTGGTCCCTATTCGTACCATTCCTGATTCCTGGAGTTTCTTGAATTCCCCAATTATATCCCCTTCTATCTCACGGTAAAATTCAAGATGCCTTCTTTTTTCTTCGCCAAAGTATTTTGCCAGAAACGAGTACTTTGGCAGATTCTTTTCTTCAAAAATCTTCTCATCATTCTGATACTTTTCAATCTTTCTTAAAAGATACCCCTCAAATTTATCTTTTAATGCATAATTTTTCAACTGGCTTACTGTTACAGGAACAATATCCATCATTATTTTTATAGGGATATTGTTCTTATGCAGCCTTTTTAATGTCAAAATCATTTTTATATAGACTTCATCAATTGCCTCGTATAACCAGTCTTCAAAGAAGTGATTAAGAACATAGGGAATGTATGCATGAACAAGAAAAATATAACCTATCTCTTTCATTTTTCCTCCGTAACTACTCAGCTATTGTCATATTAAGCACATTAGTAACTATTTAGTCCTCTTGGCTACAAAAAATAATTACGAAACACGCAAAAGGTGTCAGCTTTCAGGATTTGTCCCCCTAAAGTATTCCCTGACCCTTTTTTCTTTAGCTGTTAATGCCTCTTCAGTAAATACTACAATCTCTTCCAGCCATTTAAGTTTTTCCTCAGTTGAAAACTTCATATAATTCAAAATATCCTCTTTTTCTAATGCTTGTTAGCCAGTAGCAAGTGCAACACTACTTGTCTGTGTTATGCTCTCAATGGTTCTTTTCCTGCTCGTTTTATGTATTATAGCAATATTATGTCTTGCAGTCAATAGAAAAATGTATTTAGGCACAAAGCAGTAGCTAT
>JAZDHC010000220.1:0-7085 GCA_043806395.1 Candidatus Desantisiibacteriota bacterium
TCCTTACCTTACCTACCCGGAAAAACAATAAAAACAATCCTGTGAAAAATTAAAAATCTGTAGTGCCAAAACCAGCTTTTCTTAAGTTGTAACCCATTGATTTGGAATAACTTAATTTTTAGAGTCGCGAAGTTGGGTTAATTCTTTTTTTAGAATACCAATGCTTTTAGAATCCCACTCTTCGATGCTTATGTTTTCAATTATTAATTCTGTCCCGTGTTTTTTTGCGATGGTTTTTCTTTCAACCGGAAATTCTATTTTATCCAGAAAGGTATCCTTTTCAAAAACACTCCAATCCACCATAATTATAGCAGTCTCTCCTTCTATATCCGTAGTTTCGAGGGTAAGTATTTTTCCGAGTTTTGAGCCAGCCAGCCTTCCAATACCTTTTTCCCCGAGCATTACCCTGCCCTGCGGACTTATTCTTCTTTTGACCTTATCTATTGTGCCCGGTATCATCCATCTATCGATTACCGTTGAATAATCCATCCCGTGGCCGTCATCTGAAATTATTATACAGGCTTTATCAGGGTTATATAGGTGTTTAAATTCAATATTTACCTTTCGGGCATCCGCATCATATCCATTTTTTACCAGTTCAATAACCGCTGCATAAGCATCTTTTATCAGTTCATCACCCAGTGTCCTGATTATTCTTGCCATTGGTCTGAAGATAAGAGAATCATTCTTCATGGTAGTAACTCCTTAATATTTCCAGCAATCTTTTCAGCCATTAGTGGAGGTACAGCATTTCCAACCTGAGTATATTGTGCTGTCCTGGGGCCTTCAAACTTATAATTATCCGGAAATGATTGAATCCTGGCCGCCTCTCTTACGGTAAGAGAACGAAGTTGTCTTATATCGGGATGAATATTATAATGTCCGTCTCTGGCAATATGTGCCACGATAGTATGGGGGATATTGCTCCACCAGTGCACCTTAAATCTATCTTTGAAATTCTTCTCATTTTTATGTCTCTTTAAGCTTTCCGGCAAATCACTATATTTTAACTGTCTTCCGCTGGCAGCCTCATTAATCGCCTTCTTATAGATTTCTCGATCATACCCTGTTAATGATCTTGCCATGTGGTTCAGAACACCTATATTCTCATCACGCATCTTTCTCTGGAAATGACTCAAGTTATTCACTCCCGGATAATTTGATGGCAACTGGTTATGTCCCTCTCCTGGAATTAAAAATGGTAGATCTGAAATCGCATTAAAAGTGGTAAAGTCCTCTTCAGAAATATCGGTGCCAACAGGAAATTCAGGATAATCAATATTCAGTTCCTTTTTGCTGCCAAACAATATCATCCTTTTTCTGGATTGATAGACACCAAAATTTTTACTGTTGAGGATATTATCGTGCAGTTTTTCATTATGTCCGGGGTAAAAATTATACCCGGCATCTACAAATTCCTTCTGAATCATTTGAAATATCTCCCCATTTCTGGCGGTTATGATTCCGGGAACATTTTCAAAAATGAGAATATCCGGTTGAAAATATTTAACCACATCAAAATAGTAACGAAAGAGAAAATTTCTTCTATCTTCAGCAACGCTATCACCCATACGATTTCTTCCAATCAGAGAGTATGCCTGACAGGGCGGACCACCAATGATTACATCCACTTTATTTGCCGAATGGAATTGCAATGATTTCTCTATTAAAGTTATTATTTCTCTGGATGATTTTGTTTTCGGTTCAATATCAGGGTTTCCGAATTCTGCATTAATGATTTCATAATTTAATACGGTTTGTAATTCCGGGTATTTGTGATAAATCGGTTTCCTGCACTCTTCGATCAGGGATGGAGAGTCCAGTTTTCTTAAATATTCATAATACATTTTGAGGTCTTTATTCTCTTTCAGGAAATGATAGATTGTTCTGGTTTTCAAAGTTTCGCATGCCCATTTTTCCTTTTCCACATGAGCAATTACTTTAAACCCTGCACATGTAAAACCTTCTCCCAATCCGCCTGCACCGGCAAATAAGTCTATAACTATCATTTTGCTCATTTCACACTCTCCTCCACAATAGCAATCTCTTCTTCGGTTAGGCCGTAGAGGTTATACACCAGGCGGTCAATCTGGTGTTCTAATTCTTTGACTTTTGATTGTTTGGTCTCGTTCTGAAGATAATCGTCATCTTTGGTAATCGCAAGAATGCGGTCAACAAGGGTGATGAAAGGCATAGGCAATTTAAATCCCCCTCTAATTTCATGGTCAAAGTCTATAATATGCAGTATTTTCGGATAGCTCAAATTATAAACTTTACCTAACACTATATCTATCAAATCAATCCTATCTTTTATATTACTGGTTAAAAATCTGTTATGATGACTATCAAAAACAGAAAAAAGTGAATTCATAAAATCAATCCTCATTTTATAAAGCAGGCTACTGTATTTACTGATGAGGCTTTCAGATGGTATCGGAATTTCTTCCAGAATATCGGTATTCATGTGCCTTCCATCGCTATAAAATCTCATCCAAAAGTAGAATAAAGAGGAGTTCATTAAGAGTATGATAAAATCGGCATAATTTTCTTTAACTTTAATCTGTTTTATTTCACTGCTCAAATAAGGTTTCTTATCAAAAGCATTATACCAATAATTTCCGCTTGTTCTAATCCATATTTGTTTACCTATGCCTATTACACTTTTAGCATGTCTATCGTGCTTGAATAAATCCTCAAGAATTTTAAGATTTACATCCTCTCCAATTTTGGGAAGCCTGTGTTTTTTTGAATAATTGCTATCTTTCGGCAATAAATAATTGTCGGTGTTATTAACCTCAATCTGGTTAATATCAGGCGTTTCTCTAAACATTCTACTGGTAAAAAACCCTATTAAGCCTGCCTTCTACCGTATACTTGGTTATCCACTCATGAACTTTTAAGTTTTTATTTTCATTATCTAAAATCATTTTTTCTCACATATCTTACCTGGTACATTTCGGCACAGAATTATTTCATTACTCACCTTAAATTCTAAATCTTTCTTGCCAAACAGAATTTCTCCTCCACAAAAATCACATAATTCTTTTTCTTTCATAATCAATTTTCATCCCCACCCATATACTTATCGATATATTCATCCTTTACTCGCTTCAATTCTATTCTCGGCAGCAACCGCAGCAGTTCCCAGCCAATATTAAGTGTTTCAATAATTGTCCTGTTCTCATTTATTCCCTGGGTAACAAATTTATCCTCAAACCCTGTGGAAAACTTTAAGAATGCCTTGTCTGCATCAGATAAAGCTGCCTCACCGAGAATAACCTTTAACTCCTCTGCCTGTTTGCCACGGGCATAAGCAGCAAACAATTGATTGGACAATCCAGCATGGTCATCCCTTGTCTTCCCTGTACCTATCCCTTTATCCCGCAATCGTGAAAGTGAAGGCAGGACATTAATTGCTGGATAGCACCCTTTGCGGTACAGATTTCTATCAAGAATTATCTGTCCCTCGGTGATGTAACCTGTCAGGTCAGGAATAGGATGGGTTTTATCATCTTCAGGCATGGTAAGCACCGGAACAAGGGTGATTGACCCATTCTTATCCTTGATTCGTCCTGCCCGTTCATATAGCGTGGATAGATCTGTATAAAGGTAGCCTGGATAACCTCGCCTCCCTGGCACCTCTTTTCTTGCTGCAGATATTTCGCGGAGTGCTTCACAGTAATTGGTCATATCAATAAGAATAACCAATACATTCATTTCGTGTTCAAAGGCAAGGTATTCAGCCGCAGTTAAAGCCATTCTTGGAGTAGCAATCCTCTCTATTGCCGGATCATCAGCCAGATTTATAAATAATACTGCCCGCTCTATGGCACCTGTCCGCTTAAAGTCAGAGATAAGGTAGTTTGCATCCTCAAATGGAATACCCATGGCTCCAAATACAACGGCAAATTTCTCATCTGAAGATTCTGCATTCTGACTCAAAACCGTTGCCTGTCTGGCAATCTGAGCTGCAAGCTCAATATGTGGTAGCCCAAACCCGGAAAAGATAGGAAGTTTTTGTCCACGAACAAGGGTATTCAAGCCATCTATGGCTGATATGCCTGTCTGAATAAATTCCAGAGGATAATTGCGGCTATAAGGATTAATCGGATGTCCAGCAATATTTAATCGCTTTTCCGCAATAATTCCTGGCCCCTGGTCAATAGGATGTCCAAGCCCATCAAATATTCTGCCCAGCATATCCAATGACACACCAAGCTCCAACCCCTTACCTAAGAATCTGACACGGGTTTGTTGAATATTAATCCCTGTGGCACTCTCAAACAGCTGTACCAATGCCTTATCGCCACGACATTCCAATACCCTGCCCCTTCGTATCTCCCCATCTGGCATGGATAGCTCTACTAATTCCTCATACTTGACATCCTCAACATCTCCGACCAAAACTAATGGTCCAGCAATCTCTTCAATCGTTAAGTATTCTTTGATCATTTATTCTTCTCCACTCGCAGATTTACAATGCTTGCAAAAATTGCTTTATATTATCAAATGCAGAGCTTTCTAAATTCCAATCACCTGCATGAGCTGCCTCTCCCAATCTTTTTTCAGGGTTTTTTCTTGAGGCAAGAAAAGCATGAACCTTTGCCTTAGAGATAGCAACATTAACAGCAGAGGGTTCATCTGTAGGCACATGAATTCCCTTTTCGTTAAGACATTGGAAATATCCCTCAACACAAAGGATAGCCAGATCTTCCTTGACTGATTTAAGGCAGAGATCTTCTAATGCACCGGGACAATCTTCTTCTGGCAGTATCATCACCCCTACTCTCAAGTCACCCTCTGTAGTAATTAATGGGGCTTTGGGAACAGGAAGTCCTGCCTTCCTAAGTGCATCACAAACACTCTGGAAGGCACTTGAAGGATTAGTATCTGCATCCCTTACTATTCCAAGAGAACAAAGCTGATTAAATCCTCTCTCAGTTTTAAGATGCAACAAACAATCATTGATTCCTGTTTTTCCTCCACGAGATGATATTTGGATGTCTATAATTTTCAAATGGTTTAATAATGCACCAAAAAATTTTTCCTCATCTTTACCCTCAACCACTAATAGTTTCTTTTGCGTTCTCTCTTCCATTATCAACGAACCTCCAACTCATTTTCTATAGCAAAATCCAATATTTTCTGCTCCTGATGAACACTTGCAATCTTTTCATTAATCCTATCCAATCGATAGAAAGAAAAATCATCTGTTTGACTCTCAGAAAAAGCCGTATGTGCAGCAGCAATACATTCATAGCTATGAGTTGTAGCAAATATCTGGGTATTAAATCGTCTGGCAATATCTCCAATCGCTGTCCAGAGTTTTTTCAATACTGAATGATGTAGACCATTTTCCACTTCATCTATGAGTACTATGCCATTAGGGGCATTGGCAATTGCCATAACAATGCTGCAAATTCGCACCATTCCATCCCCCATAGCAGACAGAGGCATCAATTCGCCAATACCAATATCTCCATGCAGCATTGGTATTCCACCCCTTGTTATCAAGGCTATCCGCTGAAGTTTTGGCTCGATAATTTTGAGGGTTTCGACAAGCAAATTTTGCTGATTTTTGATTTCCATGTTGCTAAATAGATCAGCTTCTTCTGATGTTGGAATATATCTGCGTGCAGACAGAAAGTATTCAGGAAACAGTTGAAGGGGTGGAACAGGCTCAACAGAAATTCTTTGACGATTGATGAGTAATCGATATTTCTTAATTCCTTCCTTATCCTCACATTCGTATTCAAATCCACCATACTCTGCTGATGAACGATTTATAGCCGGTGTGCTTTGATCTTCAATTATTTCTATGGGAACAAACCTTTGCGGTAGTATTCTGAAACGAAGCGATCTCTTTTCCCCTTGATCATCAACACCCTCCAATTCCACATTTCTGGAGGTATTCAACCCAAAAAAGAGATTTGCCCAAAGAAGACTTGTAGCCTCTGATATCTTAAAGCTATTACCACCACCGAATCCCCGAAAAGCATTAACACGATTTGCTATCTGTGGATTTGACTCACCGCCATAAAGAAACAACGCCTCAAGCAAAGCAGTTTTCCCCACATTATTCAATCCTGCTATCAGATTTACCCGCTGAATATTCTCAAGTTCTAAATCTTCAAAACAGCGAAAATTTTTCACCTTAAATGTTTTGTACATAATTGTTACCCCATAACAGAGAGCGGATTTTCTAACCTGCCAAATAGGTGGTGTCACACGATAACTATCTGAGTTCATAACTACTCAAGTGATGTAATAAAGAACACAAATCACACGAATGGTCGAATGCTACTAAGCATATTATATCATAAATAAGAATAAGATGTCAATAAAAAAATAAATAGGTGAGGTGAGGTGATAAGAAATTTGATTTTTAGGGAAAACTCTGGGTAAGAGCGATAAAATCTCCTAAAATTTTCCACCTGTGCAATTGGAATTTACATCACAACAATAATTCGATAATATAGCACAGGTCGAAATTTTTCTTGACTTAAGTGGTTTGATAGTGTATAATATTTTCCAGATAGGAAATTCGAGATGTTAGTTTGTATTCTGAAGCCTGACACCGTCTGCCTAATTATTGTTAGTCCAACAACATGAGAATAATAAAGGAACAAATCACTAAATGGAAACATTTGCAAAAGACTTTGTACCATTACTTGGGACGGTTCACTTTCATCGTTTTTCATATGATTCCTTTCGGGCAAGGGGATATCATCTACAGAATACAACCCCCTAACCCCCTTTTCTAAGGGGGAATATTGCACTCTCAACTAACCGCAAGCTTTCAAACAAAGGTGAACCGTCCCCATTACTTCAATATCTATTGCCAGGGCTTGTAGCAGCTTGGATCTTTTATGGTTTCACCTCATTTCCTAAACCATCTCAATTTGAGAGGGTTGTACAAGCCCTTATTTTCACAATCTTTGTTCAGGTTCTATCACGATTTGTGTGGGTAAATAAGAGATAGGTTTATCGCTTTCATTCCACACCAGAGTATGTCATCTGGAGGTATTTCTACTTCCATGTGCGGGGGTTAAATGTATACTTTGGAGTGGTTAAAGCGATAAACC
>JAZDHC010000221.1:0-6911 GCA_043806395.1 Candidatus Desantisiibacteriota bacterium
GCATGGTTCAAATCAGGGTAACAAATTGAGCAAGCAAGCAAGTATCTATGTTTCCCTAATTCCCCCTTAAAAAAGGGGGTTAGGGGGTTGTTCTTCTCTGTATCATCTGTGACCCTGCGGTGAACAATTTTGAACCATGCCCTAAATCAGACTTATTCTGATTGCTGTTAATCTTTCTGTTTCTCTGCGGTGAATGATTGTAATTCCACACATCAATTCTCACCCCTGAGGCATCGTTTATGATCCCCGTCAATTTCAATCTGTCTGGCAAATTGATTCTCGCTCCCATGGCTGGATTTACTGATTCTGTATTCAGAATGATTTGTAAAGAGTTTGGGGCAGGGATGGTATTTACCGACCTGATAAGTGCTAAAGCAATCACCTATAAAAATAAAAAAACCTTTGAAATGATGGTATTTAATGAAAAAGAACGACCCATTGGTATCCAGATTTATGGCTCTGACCCTGCTGTTATGGCTGAAGCAGCTATCATTATCGAAGAAAAATTCCATCCAGATGTTATTGATCTGAATTTTGGTTGTCCAGTAAAAAAGGTTGTCAGTAAAAACGAGGGCTCAGCACTCTTGCGGGATATTCCATTAATGGGTAAGATAGCAAGTAGTGTCGTAAATGCTGTTAAGATACCTGTCTCCGCCAAGATAAGATCCGGCTGGGATAAGGAATCAGAAGACCCTGTCTCTGTCGTAAATATGCTTTCTTCCTGCGGAATATCATTTGTCACCATTCACCCGAGAACGCGTGCTCAAGGGTATAGGGGAAAATCAAACTGGGATTGGATCAAACAAGTTAAGGAAAATTCACATATCCCTATCATAGGAAATGGTGATGTACTCAGTCCACAGGATGCTGTTAGTATGTTCCAGCAAACAGGATGTGATGCGGTTATGATTGGCAGGGGAACACTTGGAAATCCATGGATATTTAAGGGTCTGCCTCAGCCGGATACAACTGAAAGATTATCCCTCGCCCTATCTCACCTGAAACAAAGCGTAGAAGCATGTGGTGAATATTCTGGAATACGACAAATGCGAAAACACCTTGTTTTCTATACCCATAATCTGCCACGAGCACGAGAGTTAAGAAAGCAATTGTTTGAGGCAAAAACTGTTAAGGATGTGGAAGATATATTTTGCGACCTGTGCAGTTGAAATTCACTACATACCCTTAAAATATTTGCAATTTTCATGAGATAAATGATAGAGATATAAAATATGATACTGCCAAATGTTTATTTCCTAAAGTAAAAGATAAGGAGTGGTATAAGACAAGGGGCTTCCCTCCTTGTGGGTGTCTATTTGAGTTAGGACTCGTGCAAAAATAAGTTGTACACAAAGAGTCGTTGAGACACTTGGTTGGCAAGGCGTGAGAAACGAGCATACTACTGTATGTAAGCGACGAACAACGAAGCCAGCCAAGATGTATCGGCGGCACGACTGTACAAGTTATTTTTGCACGAGTCCTTAGCTTTGTAGAATTCATTATCCTTGTGATTATTCCTTGCCTTTTCGGACAAGTTTTTCCTAACTATACTTTGCAGGGAACAAGGTTATTTTTACATAATCATCTGTCTCTTCTATCAATGGATCTTTTCCGGAATATGTGCGGATCAGTGGTAGAACTTTTTTCCGTATTCCCATGCCGCGAGCTTCCATATATCCATAATCACGGGCAATTTCTACCAGAATGGGATTGCGATGGGATCGTTGACCGGCCTTCATTTTTTCCACAGTCATAGAATTTTGCAGTGCCCCTGGACTTATGATTTCCATTCTGTCGGAATAGAGTGCAACTTCGATGTCAACTGATCGGGTCCAGTCACGGTGAACAATTGCGTTGACAATCACTTCTCTGATTGCTTCAATAGGATATTTATTTTTTTTCTCCCTTCTTACAGAATTGGTCATTTGCTCGATAGTAATAAAGGGTTCAATAGTTTCCATAAACAACTCAATGATTCCACTTCTTATCAATTCACGCAATCCTGACACAAAGTTCCATTGTCCGATAAAACACTCATCAATCGTTTTGTCTAATATTGTTTCATACTCTTTGTCAGTACCTTTATAAACAGTAACCCTCAGTCCTGCATATCGTATCAATGTTTTAGGGCGTAATCCAAAGAGTATTAATCCTGCAATCGTACAACACATATGATTCGGATCTGTTTCAATCATTAAGCCCAAATTGCAGAGGCGCCTTATTAAATCTGATTCATTTGAACCCTTTCCTTCATTGCCCATTATATTGGATAAATAATCATCTATTCTTTGACGGTCAAGCGAATGTAAACTACTACCAGATACCGGCATCGTTTCTGTGTGTAACAAACCACCAATGGAATATAGCCGTGCCTGTTGTTCACGGGTTGCCAATTCTGAACGACTCCCAAGTCGGATGTAAACATCCTCTCTTCCATTGTGCTTGACCACATAGGGTTTTGCAATACCTTGTGGAAATGAAATCACGGCAACCCTCTTTTTACTTTCAACCTCTACTTCTTCATAAAAGGGGATAATCATTGGATGTACTTTGTCCCTGAAAACATTCATTACCCATTCTTGAAGGTTTCCTCGTTGAATACCCGTAATGGTACCATCATCTTCAACACCAATAAATATTTTTCCACCATTGAAATTTGATAAAGCTACAATTTCTTTAGCTAATTGCTCTGGTTTGAGGTTATCTCGTTTAAACTCAATCCCTGAGTTTTCAAGGTTGGCCAAGATCTCATAAAACTCTGTTTTAAGCATATTTCACCTCATTCCTACCCCCAACCTTTCTCCCAATAGCTGAATTATCGTATTATGAGCATTGTTTGCCTCATCCTCTGTCAGCGTCTTATCTGGCAAGCGATAGGTAATAGAATACGCAAGGCTCTTATATCCCACAGGAACTCGTTCCCCTTGATACAGATCAAACAATTCAATGGACTCAATTAGTGGACCACCAGCATATTGAATCACTTCAATTAGTTTAGAAGATGGCATATCATCCTTAGCCAGAATAGCAATATCCCTTGTTACAGATGGATACCTTGATAATGGGGTAAATTTCCTGGTAAGATTGACAATTGCCATTACCTTTTGCCATTTGATCTCAAGTGCATAGATATTTTGAGGTAATTTAAGTCGTTCTGTAATATCAGGATTAATCTGGCCAAGCAAGCCAAGAATCTCATCCCCTACCCTTATTCTGGCACACACACCCGGGTGAAATTTTTCGTCCACTGTTTCTTCCAGAACATACTCGCAGATACCAAGCTCTACAAACAAGGAATGCAAAATACCAGATAGATTATAAAAACCTGCCCCTTTCTGCTTTTCTCCATCCCATCTTATTGTATCCCCTTCATCCCATATCATTATCCCAAGGTGTTCCTGCTCCACAGGCAAGGACTCTGTATTCTCATGTATAGAAAATACCCGAGCCATCTCAAATATTTTTACATCAGTAGCCTCTCTATTCACATTCCATGCGGCAACCTCAAGCAGATTAGGAATAAGGGAATGGGTCAATAACCTCCCCTCTTCACTCAATGGATTAGACACAACCACATTACTCTGTGCCTCTGTGCCTTTGTGCCTTTGTGCCTCTACAGAACTCATCTTCTTCAACATCTCAGGATCCAGGAAAGAATATGTTATCACCTCATTTAAGCCACACCCACACAAAATATCCTTTGCCCTTTCATTAACAACCTGAGCCTTTTTCTTAAAGGCTATGGATGCTAAGGGTGGCAAGGAAACAGGTATCTTTTCACACCCATATATCCTAAATATCTCTTCCACAAGATCAATCTCTCTATTTATATCAAAGCGAAAAGAGGGTACTTTTATCTTGAGGGTGTAGGGCTGAAAAACAATAGGTTCTACATCAAACCCCAACCTTATTAAAATATTCCTCATCTCTTCAGGGATAATCTTTGTGCCCAATATTTTGTTTACCCTTTTTATCCTGAGCGAGATATTGATACATGGTATAGTGGTTGGATAACAATCAATGATATTAGATATTTTTGCCTCAGGACACATGGCAAGGATTAGCCCTGCTGCTCTATTTTGGGCATTGATAAGCCCTTGCGAGTCAACCCCTCTTTCAAATCGATATGATGATTCTGTTTGAATACCAAGCAATCGGGCAGTTTTGCGAATGGATGATGCTGAAAAATAGGCACATTCCATAAGAATTGTGGTTGTAGCCTCTGTCACACCTGTTGCCTTGCCACCAATAATACCAGCCAAGGCAAGGGGACTCTTCTGGTCTGCAATAACCAGCATCTCAGGGATAAGCTCATACTCGCAATCATCCAACGCCCATATCTTTTCCCCTGATATTGCCTGACGGATAACGACACTATTGCCTTTAATCAGATCATAATCAAAAGCATGCATGGGCTGTCCAAGCTCAGCAAGGCAAAAATTAGTAACATCAACAATGTTATTTATCGGCCGTATCCCAAACCGTTTTAGTTTTTCCTGTAGCCATAATGGTGATGGTTCAACCTTGATATTTTGAATAACCCTTGCAGTATACCGAGAACAAAGCTCTGGATTTTGCAAAGAAATCTCAATCTCACATGGTATTTTTTCTTTTAATTGCGGAATATCAGGGCGTTTTACATCAATATCCATGATAGCCGCTACCTCTTTCGCCATGCCCATCATACTCAGGCAATCACCACGATTAACGGTAAGCTCAACATCAAGGATATAATCTTCATTAATATTCTCTATTCCAGCTACCTCAAGCCCGGCCATAGTTATGCAGTCTGACAATTCCTGCGGTGAAATATCAATATCTACGAATTCTTTTAACCACTCATATGCAACTTTCATGTTTTAATTCCTTAGAATCAGACTAAGATTATCCACAGATTACGCAGATTACGCAGATGTTCTAATAAAAGAAAGACAACAAATAAAAAAATCTTAATCTGCGTAATCTGCGGATTAATTCTTCTCTGTACCTTTGTGGTAAATTCCCTTCCCTGAGCAGTTAATTCCTTTGTTGTATCCTTGACCCAGCTAAGTAATATCCACCCTTCACAGAAACACATGGATAAACCATGCTTGCCTTACCTATGATTGTGCCTGGGTTTGTTACAGAATTACACCCTGTTTCCACTCCATCACCCATAATAGCCCCAAACTTTCGTATCCCTGTATTATAGCTTATATCATTAATCTTAATGGTTACATTGGAATCAATCAGCTTAAGATTTGCCAGTTTTGTTCCAGCACCAAGATTAACATTGTTTCCCATGATACTGTCACCAATATAGGCAAAATGTCCTGCCTTTGCGTCATTTAACATAACACTGGTTTTCATCTCCGTGGTATGTCCCACCACACACCTATCACCCACAAGGCATGCCCCACGAATATATGCACCCTGCCTGATATCTGTATTTTTACCAATAATTGTTGGACCCTTGATCAATGCCCCTGGCTCAACAACCGTACCCTGTCCAATGGATATTTTTTCATCAAACAAACATGCCCCTGCAAACAAGACTGTTGCCCCAACTAATTCTTGTCCATCCTTAAAGACTCGAAATTTGCCCTTAGTTACATCCCCTGGTGATAACTCAAATCCGCTATCCAACACTTCACCATCATACAATACACAGGTTTTATCTAAAACCCCGTAGGTCCCCTGTATACCAGAGATATTTGGAACAATTGCATCCCTGATATACGCATCTATTCTTTTCAATGCATCCCAAACGAACTCACAGCCATCAAACAACTCATGGTGTTTTCCATCACTCAGATCAAAAAGGTCATCTGGTGCCAGCATCTTTTCCTCCAAATATTTGCAAGCATTCAGCAATCAGCAATTAAATAAAGCTGACCGCTGATAGCTTCTTATTATTTTACCTGTGGCTTTACTGCTGCCACACTCAAATCTTTTTTCAAGGTTACAGCTGCTTTAGAGAAATCCATTACCACATTTTGAGCAACCTTGATCTTGCAGATATCATCCCGAATCTCAACAATGGTTCCGTGGATGCCAGAGGTAGTAACTACCTCATCCCCTTTAGCAAGATTTTTCAGCATTTCTTGAAGTACCTTCCTTTCTTTTTGTTGAGGACGGATCAAAAGGAAGTAAAAAACAAGAAATATCAACAACAATGGTATCATAGAAGTAATACCACTGACAGGTGAACCCGTACCGGCAGGCACATCTGCATAAGCTAAACTTGTCGCAAAAATCATCATAAAACTATCTCCTTTTACTTTTTACTTTACTATCTCCGATGCAATTACCCCAGAAGCAACAGCAAAACCAATAAAGAAACTCACCCCCTTAGCCAGATTGTTCTGTTTTTGAAGTTGGGCTATCTCTTGTTTTTGAGCATCAACAGTTGCTTCAAGCTCAGCCAACTTTATATGAAGCTCTCCAATAGCACTGGCAAGCATCTTGCATTCTTCTTCCCTTTCCCCAAGCTCTGTCTGAAGGCGGCATAGCTCCTCTTCCTTTTGAGCAATAAGGGCAGCTACATCTTTCTCTTGAAGAGCAGATTTTTCCTGAAGCTTTATCATCTCTTCCTTAAGGTTAATTATCTTTTTTATTTTATCCTTTTTTTCATCAACTAATTCAGTTAGCCTTGTTTGCAGGACATTATCCATCGTTTTGGCATCACGATAGCCAATGGCTAATTTTTCTTTTGGATAGATCAAATCTGGGTTGGTAAAGACATTGTACTTCTTAAAGTCTGGCCATAAAGCAGGTGAACGGTAATATTTGCCTGACAAATCCCACAATGTATCCCCTTTTTTAATAATAATTGTTTCAGCATTTTTATCCTTAACCCGTATCTTTGCTTCCAAATCAGCTGGTCGTGGCATAATCATGCCTACTACGAGCAATACCAGCCAGAACCATTT
>JAZDHC010000222.1:0-2655 GCA_043806395.1 Candidatus Desantisiibacteriota bacterium
CTTTGTTTGAAAGCTTGCGGTTAGTTGAGAGTGCAATATTCCCCCTTAGAAAAGGGGGTTAGGGGGTTGTATTCTGTAGATGATGTCCCCTTGCCCGAAAGGAATCATATGAAAAACGATGAAAGTGAACCGTCCCGGAAAATCAAAATCCACAATTTTACACCTTCTCCATTTTGTGGTATAATCCCTTTGAAACTGACAACTGATGGCTGATAGCTGAACGCTTACTAAGAGGGAATAAACATGAAGAATTTTATTACTAATAATGAGACAACAAACCTGAAAAAACGCCTGATTGAATTGATTCAAAAAAGCGATGAGTTGAAATTTCTGGTTGGATTTTTCTATTTTTCCGGGATTAGAGAATTATACGAAGGGCTGAAAGAGAACCCAGTGGGCACCATCAAAATTTTAGTAGGGCTAAATGTTGATAAAGCAAATTTTGGGTTGTGTGAATTTGCTGATAAGGATATGCAATTATCTGACGAAGAAAGGTATTATAAATTTTTGCAGTCAGTAAAAAAATCCTTGAACTGCGAGGAGTTTGATACAGCAGAATTTTATGAGATCGAAACGAGCCACAAATATATTCTGGATAGGTCATTACTTGAAAAGATATATTCTAAAGGGGAAGAAGAGATTGAGGCAGAATTAGATGAATTTGCCGAAAAACTACGCAACAACGATTATCCCAAGAATAACCGCATCTATGAATTAGATAAATTCGTCCGCAAAGATGAATTTATGGTTGATATCAATTCTGACCTTGCCCTGTTTGATTCCATTATCAAGGAATTGGCAGAAATGGATTTGGTTAAAGACGATCCCAAGGCAGAATGCTTGCTTGCCAATATCAAGGATGTTTTAATCCAAAAGCCACAGCCGAATGAACCCAAACGAAAAGTTATTATATTTTCCGAATATAAAGATTTTCGCTTATACTCTACCAAACGAATTCTGGTTCGGCAGATTCCATCTAAACCTCCTTACTGCATACACGCTTGCCTGGTAGAAGAGACGATACTCAACGACCTAAATTCCATGAACATCGTTAACATCCGTGAAAAGCCGGAATATGTGTTGGGAATCCTCAACTCCCGGCTCATTTCCTGGTGGTTTGTGCACAAATTTGGAAAGATGCAGCGGACAACCTTCCCGCAGTTTAAGGTCAATGAATTGGCTGATTTCCTGTTACCAAAAGATGGAGCTAAATACCGTGACGAAATTGCTAATCTCGTTGGTCAAATCCTCGCCACCAAGAAGCTCAATCCTGAAGCGGACATAACAGCAATGGAGCAGGAGATTGACCGGATGGTTTATAATCTTTATGGCTTAACCGAGGAAGAGATTGCCATTGTGGAGGGGAGTGTTAAATAAAAACAAAAGGAGATGTTAGATGTTATTTAATCCTGAATTTATTATAACTGCTAAAACCAACAAATTTCTGATAGAAATAGAAAGGGTAAGGGGCTTTTTAGATGCAATAAAGATTAAAGAGGAGTGGTTTTCTGCGATACAAAAAGAAGCCCTTATTTTAGAGGCTCACTATTCTACGCACATTGAGGGGACAGCCTTAACTTTTGAGCAGGCAAAAGAGATTCTTACAGGTAACGATATTAAAGGCGTAAAGATAGATGATAAAAAGGAACTTTTGAATTACAAAAAAGCAATGGATTTTATCTCTACATATTTAGGCAAAGATGACCCGATTACTGAAGGTCTCATAAGGGAAATCCATAAGATTCTTGTAAGAGCCGTAAGAGGTGGTCAGGCTGAACCGGGGAAATATCGTAGGGTTCAAAACTATGTTGTCAGTTCTAAAACAGGAGAGATTATTTATACACCTCCATTGCCGTTAGAAGTGTCACATCTAATGCGGGAATTTACCCAATGGTTAAACAAAAATAAAGATATTTCAAATATTCTTACCGCTGGCATTGCCCAATTTCAATTTGTCCACATTCATCCTTTTTTAGATGGTAATGGCCGTACAGCAAGACTTTTGTCAACCCTTATTCTTTATAAGACAGGATATGACTTTAAGAAACTATTTACACTTTCGGAATATTATGATAAGGATAGACCTGCCTATTATAAAGCCATCCAGTCTGTTAGAGAGAATAATATGGATATGACCTTCTGGCTTGAATATTTTGTAGAGGGATTATATTCACAGATGAAGCATATAAGGCAAGAAAGTGAAAGAGTAATTAAATATGATTTAGTTTTGCAAAAGGTAGAGGCAATGGGCTTAAAAAAGCGACAGATAGATGCCTTAAAATTTATTATTCAGAATCAGAGTATTTCTCGCTTACAGTATGTTGAAAAATTTAAGGTATCGTTACGGACTGCAAATTATGACTTAAGTTTGTTGGAAAGCAAAGGATTGATTGAAAAGATAGGGATAGGTAGAGCCATAAAGTATCTATTAAAATAAATTCAGGATTTGATTGCACGCAAATTGCACGCAAATTGCACGCAAATCTGCGGTGATTTAGGATTTGACTTCTTTACGGCACATGCCAGTAGCAAGTGCAACACTTCTCTGTCAACTTGTTGACACTACACATATTGAAATTATTCGGAAACTTCAAAGGGTGTAATGGATTAGGGAAGGGGTTTTTAATTACGATTAATTGACAGTCTGACAATAGT
>JAZDHC010000223.1:0-2392 GCA_043806395.1 Candidatus Desantisiibacteriota bacterium
ATTTCTACTTCCATGTGCGGGGGTTAAATGTATACTTTGGAGTGGTTAAAGCGATAAACCTTCTTCAATACATTAAGAATGTTCTGCAAGGTTGATAAAGAACCAACTTTATCTTACCCACACAAATCGTAATAGAGCCATTTTGTAACTACTCAGCTACAAATGAATACAGAGATTTTTAGCCACGAATTACACGAATGAACACGAATGAGAAGAGAATAACAATTCTACTGAATTTTGGAGGGCTTTAGACCTCCAGCAGATGGAAGGCTAAAGCCTTCCGCTACATCTTTCTTGAAAATTTGTTATAAATAGTTATGGTCGGTTGCTTATAGGAGATTTGGAAGAATGAGAGTAAAGTGGAAGAATGTCCTTAGATTTTATGAATATATTCAGCCCTACTTAAAAGTTTCAAAACCAATTGAAGAAAAACCTGTTGGAAAGATGGTTCTGGTTTTATCGCCGCATATTGATGATGATATTCTGGGAGCAGGCGGAACATTATACAAGCATCATTTAGCCGGGGATAAGATTGTAAGCATCTATATAGCCAGCCTGAATGACAAGGATATAAGGCAGAAAGAGGGAGAAAGAGCCACTGAAATAATTGGCATAGATGAGCTTATCTTCTTAGATTATGAGATTAAAAAGCTTGACCACTCAACCAGAGAGATAAGCCGTCAGATTGCAGACCTACTCAATAAATATCAACCAGATATTGTCTATCTTCCTTTTATGTTAGACAACCACAACGACCATATCTCCACAAATAAGATATTCCTTGACGCACTTTCCCTACGCCCTGCTCCCTCTCTGCTCATTTATGCTTATGAGATCTGGTCAACCCTGTTCCCTAATGTATTAGTAGATATTACTGACCAGATAGAGGTAAAAAAGCAAGCAATTTTAGAGTACAAGAGTCAATTATTAAATAATAACTATTTAGATGCTATTGTTGGATTAAACAGATACAGAGGTATTCTCTCAAAGGCTAATGGATATGCAGAAGGCTTTTTCAGAAGCACACCAGAAGGCTACAGAAACCTTTGGAGGAGTATTTATGAGTCTTAATATCTTGCAGCTGGTCTCTGGTGAGGGCAAGGCTGGCTCTACCAAGTCCGTCATTCTCTTAATAAAAGGTCTCCTTAAAAGGGGACACAGGGTAATAGTAGCTGTCTCTCCTGAAAGCTATAATTATAACCTGATGAAGGAAGCTGGATTTGAAGTTGTGTCTATTGAGATGAAATCAAGATATGATTTCAAGAGTGCCAAAAAGATTGTCAATTTGTGCCGACAAGAAAAGATTGATATCATCAACGCTCATCTTTCCACAGACAGGTATCTGGCTATCTGGGCTAAATTTTTAGGAGCAAAGGCAAAGATTATCCTGACCCGCCGTGCAATCTCAAGAAGCAGTCGTTTTGTCAGTTTTCTTTACCGCATAGGTGCAGATAAAATAATAGCTGTCAGCAAAGCAGTAAAAGAGTCACTTTGTAGCCAGGGGATTCCAGATAACAGAATAGAGGTAGTTTATAATGGAATACCAGATGATTTTGGCTCTGTTAACCTACAAAAAATAGAAGAATTAAAGAGAAAATATAACATCTCTCCAGAGGATAAAATTATCGGGATGATAGCCAGATGGGACAAACTGAAGGGACATGATATCCTGCTTTCTGCCTTAAAAGAGATTAAAAGTGATTATAAGGTTCTTTTGGTTGGCATAGATGAATCCTTTTGGCCAGAGGTTGAGGCTTTTGGACTGGGGGATAGGGTAATTCTTTGTGGCTTTGAAAAAGATATAGCCCCATTTTACCATCTTATGACGCTCAAGGTATTGCCTTCCTTTGCTGAGGGATTTTCTTTGTCAGTCATGGAGGCTATGGCTTGCGGGGTTTGTGTGCTTGGAAGTGATATCCCTTCTATTTCTGAAATTATTGAGCCAAATAAAAATGGTCTGCTTTTTGAAACAGGAAACTCAGAGGATTTGGCAGAAAAGATTAAGATTTTGCTTAATGATGAAACCTTAAGGATAAGATTAGCAAAACAAGGGGAAAGAATCGTCCAGGAAAGATTCTCCATAGAAAGGACTGTTGAGGCTATGGAGAAGATATATATGGATAGACTGTAGTGTAAGGTTGCACTTGCTACTGGCTGCCGAGAGTACTTATCCAGTTTCAGGTTTTGGTTGAACATGGAGGTTCGACATAATTTTCCCACTAATGTCGCGTCAACTCTAAAGTGTCGGATAAAGACGGGATAGTTTTACAACTTCTTTCCTCTTTGTCATTTCGAACTACTGTGAGAAATCTTTTGCCTTACGGATGTAAGATCTCTCAGTCGAGTACTCCTTCGCCAGGTTGTTACGGAACTAAAATTGTCGTAGGGACAG
>JAZDHC010000224.1:0-4892 GCA_043806395.1 Candidatus Desantisiibacteriota bacterium
GGATGTTTTCCAGTCTAACCCACCATTTTCTGACTTTAAGACACCACTTTTCTCAGTAGCCAGATAGATTATTTCCGGATTAGCCGGGTCTCTTAGCAAATCCCAAATCATGCCCGCATCCTCTAACTTAGTCCCCACCCATATATTATCCCCTACCTTGGGCAGAACCCGGGCAACTTGAATATCAGCTATCCCTTCCCCAAGGATTTCTAAATTGACAAGCTTTTCTTTAAGAGGAAAAACCTGTTCTTTAAGGACAAGTTTTAAGGGTAGATTACCTATCATTGTTGTTCTTTGCACAGTGAAAAGAAACCTTGCCTGCTTACTTGTTTTTCCAGCATCAATGCGTCCTAACTCTGTTTTACCTTTATTTATAATCACTCCATTCTTTTCTGTCGAAAGCTCTACTGTTACATCTTGAGCATACAGCTCCCCGGTATTCTCAAAATTGACCCAAAATCCAATTATCTCTCCTTGTTCAATAAAACCATTTTTATTGCCGCGTGATTCCGTGGATGGTGTCCCACCATCATAAATCTTGTAGGAATAAAGGTCTAACTGCGGCAGACACTGATGGTAAGCCACAATTAACTCTTTCTTTACTCCTGCAATTGTTTTCCTCAGATCCTTTGCCTCTATCATAAGAGAAAGGTTTTTTACATCAAGCCCTTTCCTGTCAACTGAAATTATAAATTTACCTTCTTTTGTCTCTCCTGGCTTTATGTTGCCTAAGATAACTTCTGTTTTGCTAATTAGTTTAATAACAGGTGCAGCAGGAAGGGCTTTGTTTTCATCCTCTATTTTAATGTTTCCGTCAAATTTTAAATATTGAAATTCAAAACGCCATGAAGTAGCATAGTTTTCAATAATAAAACTATTAGCATCATCAGGCAAATTGATATTTATTTCCTCCCAAGTATTCTGGCCAAAAGTTCTTCTCAATAATTCTTTACCTCCAGAAAGAATAACAATATTACTATCTCCTGAAGGGTGTGAATGGATAAATAGCTTAACAGATTTCTTTGATGTTGATACTTTTAAAATAGCAGGCTTATTGCAGTCTACTGGATGTATTCCAATTACTTCCTCTTTTCCAAATAATTTCCCAAAACATGGTATTCCATTCACAATTTTAAAATCCGCATAATCATTTATACCCTGCGTCCACAATTTCTCTACATCCCAAGAATTATCAGAAAAATTATTGATCATTTTTAGAATTAAATGCTCTTTTAAATCAATTTTCTTGATAGAAACATCTTCTTTTGGTACCACTTCTAAGAGAGACAATTTGACCCCATAAGCATCTCCCTGACCAATGTTTTTGACAGGGACAGTTATTTCAACCACTTCTTCATTCTCAATAATTCCATTGCCATTGCCTTTAATCTGAACAAGGGATTCTAACTTCTGCTTAATCTCAGCAGTAGCCGCTTTAATCACAGGTGGTTTATCATTTATAATTACTTTTCCTGTCTCGGCAATCTCTAATACCGGCATCTCAACCCGATGAACCGGAATGGTGAACCTCACTGTCTGGGCATCATTACCGTTTATCTCCTTTGTGGCAATAGTTATGGTAACAGCTCCGTTTTGTGCATCTGTTGAGGCAGAGATGGGGATACGGATTTCTTTGGATTGGTTAGATAGGATAGTTCCAATCCTGATAACATCCGGAATTGTAACCGAACTATTATCAACAGATGGATATATTCCAATGCCAAAGGCACCGCCTTCACCAGTATTGGAGATGTTGAGGATTAGATTTGCCTCCTCAGCACTGTCAAGCAGACCATTGGCACCAGTTACGGTATCGTCGAATTTGGCCTGGACAGATAGAAATGGTGGTGAAATTGACATCTCCCAGAGTTTGATAGTCTTATCCCTGCTTCCAGAGGCAAGGTATCTCCCATCAGGGCTGAAGGCTACGGATATAACACTATTACTGTGTCCCTCAAGTGTCTTGAGCAAATTGCCTGAAGGCATCTCCCAGAGTTTGATAGTATTATCCCAGCTTCCAGAGGCAAGGTATCTCCCATCAGGGCTGAAGGCTACGGAGTTAACATAATTACCATGTCCCTCAAGGGTCTTGAGCAAATTGCCTGAAGGCATCTCCCAGAGTTTGATAGTATTATCACAACTTCCAGAGGCAAGGTATCTCCCATCAGGGCTGAAGGCTACGGAGTGAACACTATAACCGTGTCCCTCAAGGGTCTTAAAAAGCGTTATCTCCGTCCCCTCTCCAAACGCCCCTTTTCCCAAAAAGCAAATCATTCCCATAATACCCAGAGCAAAAATCATTTTTTTGTGCAGCATTTTACATACCTCCTCGTATAATAGTTATATTGATACTTATGGTTATTACCGATAAACCTCCCTGCGATGTTTTACCCGAAGGATTCGTACAGCTTTATAGTGGTCGTCAATCTCATAGATAATTCGATATTTGCCTGTTCGTAATCTCCAATCACTCTTTGAACCAACAATCTTTCGTACTCCTACAGGTCTGGGAGTACCACTAAGTTCTAATATTCGAGAGATAATTCGTTGAAACTCCTCTTGAGAAAGCCTCTCCTTAAGACCCTTAATATCTCGTTGGGCACTTTGGGCTTGAGAAAAAATAACTTGTACAGTCGTGTCACCAATACATCTTGACTGGCTTCGTTGTTCGAAGCGATCATACAGTAGTATGCTCGCTTCTCACGCCTTGCCAGCCAAGCGTCTCAGTGGCTCTTGGTGTACAACTTATTTTTTCTTGACTCCTATAAGCATGTTCTGAACGCCTCCTTTTTCATTAACCATTGTAACTACTCAGATAAAGGAATTTGCCACAGAGAAACAGAGAAATTAACAGCAATCAGGAAAAAGAAACCACACTATTCAGCCACGAATTACACGAATGAACACGAATGAGAAAAGAATAACAATTCTACTGAATTTTGGAAAAGAAAAATTCGTGTAAATTCGTGTAATTCGTGGCTAAAAATCTCTGTATTCATTTGTAGCTGAGTAGTTACTAACCATTTATATATCTCATGGGTTCTTCTAATTATAATTTCAGATTGATTCCAGATCCTTTAAGACTTGCTTTGCTAACAATAACATGCTTTCTGCCATGCTTTTTTTAATCTCTCTGCTATCATCATAGTCAGCACAATTTCTTGCCCTTCTGAGTTCATCAAGATTCCAACCAACTTTTTGTAAGGTTTTATCTTCTTTGTATTCATCTATGATCTTCGAATGAATATTTGAACCCTTATGCAACTTATACCCTTTTTTGTTTCTTGCAATACAGAATACCCCATAATATGCTCTACTGATAGAAGACCGTAAACATGCTTCTTCTGACCTTTTTATCAGCTCTTCAGATAAAAGAAGATAACTTTTCCAATCAAAACTCATAATGGCTCCTCTGTAATACATAGTTTATTTCTGGTTTGAGTCATAATATTAAGAAACCATTCATCCCCTAATCTATCCATTAATTCTCTCGCTTTTAATGGTAAATAAGGAGATTTGATTACCACAAAAAGCTCATCATAATCCTCTTCCGGGTCATGGTGTAATTCTAATTCAAGTTTGACATCATCCCGTGGGAAAATACGATAAATCTCTCTTGGTGCTTCCATAAGAATAGAAAGTAAAAAATCATATCTTTCAATAAAATCTATTATTTCTTTGTTGCAGCCTTTATAAAGTTGATAAAGATGAGCGAACTCATCTACATGTTCTTTCTCTATTAATGGGGTTGTATCAATCATTACACCTTGCATTTTTTTCTCCTATAATCTTCCCTGCAAGCCATATCCCGCCAAGGATTAATCCTGCATTAGCAAGTCCTTTGAAAAATCTTTCCTGTTTTTTCTCAGCAATTAATTCCCTGAAGCCAGGCATAGTTACAGTCAATCTATGCTCTAATACATCTAATTTAGTAGGTGCATAAAAAACCTTCGGGAAGTTAGGGTATCCAAGAAGTCCTTCTGGTTTTAGCCGTTCATCTATAATAAAAAGCATTGGTTTGTCACTCTTAAAAGCCATCCCTGCTTCTAAATGAAACCATTCAAAAGCCTTAAGTCGTTTTTCCTGAAAATTATAATCTCTTGGAGTAACTATTCCTATGAATACATCTGATTCATCAATCTGTTTTCTTATATCTTCCGGGATTTTACAAGGATCTTCGGAAAATACATCAATCCCTATCCTTTTAGCCTTAAATCCCCAGAGTCCCATCATCTTAATAATTTGCTCTACCACAGGTCTATCTTCTTCTCGACTACTAAAACTAACGAAAGCTGTATGTATTGGTTGAGGGGTAACTTCAATATATCCCCAATCAGGCGTCCACATTACCCCTAAATTCTTCCAATCAGATGTATAGTTGTTATAAATCCATGTCTCCAAGCCAAACCTCATAGCATAAAGACCTGTAACTTCAGGGAGTTGCATGTTAAATCCTGCGAGGAAGACTGATTCACCAGCAGCAAGATAGTTCTCCATTTTAAGGGGTTTTATGCCTGTTTTGCCTTTAGCCCAAGAGGGTGCAATCTCTGCCTTAGAAAAATAAAGTGCACTATCAGACAGATTTTGAACAGTCAAATCTACCTTTATTTCTTCGCCTGATTTGCCCACAAACCTATCTACTTTTGGATATACTACCCATAATGCCTGTTCATTGTTCATGATTAATCTTCTCCAACAATTCAACTACATTAACCAGATGTCTCTTCAGCCACCCATCTACCCCTTTCATCCCCATCGCCATCCCCAGCACCTCAGTAAAATAAAACACCGGAAAATTCATCCCATCCTGCCTCATCTCAAGGTTTGCCTGACACATAGGACAGGCAGTAATGATACATTCAGCACCTGACTGTTTTGCCATATTGATTAAC
>JAZDHC010000225.1:0-4669 GCA_043806395.1 Candidatus Desantisiibacteriota bacterium
ACTTTCATCGTTTTTCATATGATTCCTTTCGGGCAAGGGGACATCATCTACAGAATACAACCCCCTAACCCCCTTTTCTAAGGGGGAATATTGCACTCTCAACTAACCGCAAGCTTTCAAACAAAGGTGAACCGTCCCGAACATTCTTTATAGGCTTGATGAGAAAATTTGATACTCTTTGAATTAAGTGTGGGATAACAAAGCCAGTAGCGTTGCACTAACTACTGGCTAACAAGACATGATAAAGGAGCGATATTATGCAATTCTTAGATGTTAAAACAGATTTTGCCTTTAAGAAGGTCTTTGGCTCACAAGAGAGCCAGGAGATCTTAATAAGTTTTCTAAACTCTGTGATTAACTTTGAAGGGGATGAAAAGATAGTTTCCCTGACCATTGTTGATCCCTATCAGATACCATTGATTAAGGGGATGAAAGATACCTTTGTTGATGTTAAAGCCAGACTGTCAAACCATAAGCAGGTCATCATCGAGATGCAGGTACTGAATGTTCAGGGATTTGAAAAGCGGATTCTCTACAATGCAGCAAAATCATACTCATCTCAATTGCAAAAGGCACAAGACTTCAGCACATTGGAACCTATTATTGCCTTAACCATTACCGACTTTGTCATGTTTGAAAAGATAGATACGGTCATCACCTACTTCAAATTAATAGAAAAGGAATTTCTGATAGAATACAGTGATGAGATAGAACTAATCTTTGTTGAGCTTCCAAAGTTTGAAAAAAGCGAGGAAGAACTCACCTCAATAGCAGATAAATGGATATACTTCATCAAAAATGCCGGGACACTTGAATCCACCCCAAAGACACTCATAACAGAGGTTGAGATAGAAAAGGCATTTGGAATAGCCAACACCGCTGGTATGAGCCATGAAGAGCTGGAGGCACAATGGAAAAGGCATGATTTTCTCTATCTTCAGAAAAATTCTATTGAATTTGCTTTAATGAAAGGCATAGAGCAAGGCATAGAGCAAGGCAAAAAGGAAAAGGCAATAGAAATAGCAAGAAACCTTCTACAACTGGAGATTGATATTGAGAAAATATCAAAAATTACTGGTTTAACCATGGACGAGATTGAAGAGATTGAATGAAATGTAGGACTTACGCAAAAGCCATTTTAACAAAAGGTGATTTAAGTTGAGAGCGTAAGTAGTCTGATAATAGTCCATATTTGACCTGATAGATGGTCCGCGTGGTTTCTTGAGCTACTTGTTTGAGACGCACCCATACCAAAATGGCACAGCCAATGTGATTTCTGACAATTCTGGCCTTGCGGCATTGACATCTTTCTATTCCAGTGACTTGCTTGGTCTCGCGGTGAAATTGCTCAATCTTCCAACTCAAGGCCTCGCACACCTTTTGTACTGCCTTGAGTATTATTTTGAGTCAAATCGTTCGTTACGACATAGTCCGTGCGCTGAGTAGACAGCACCACCCGAAACAATTTCACTTGTGTGTCTTTTGGGAAAGCCCTTGATCTTCAGAACCTTACCGTGTTGCTTTTCTTCTTCAGACCATTTCAACGCATCCACTCGACAGGTTGTTACGGAATAGGAATTTGGCATAAGATGCATATAATATGTTGTCCATATTCCGTAGGGACATCCCCTTGTGGGTGTCCATCTGTTGATTATCCGTTGCGTTTATGACCATTTGGTGCGTTTTACGGACAGGGACGAGCCCCCTGCCTTCGCAGGGGCAGGCTCTGTCCCTACGACAACTTTAGTTTCGTAACAACCTGTCGAACTAAGGAGCCGTAAATACCTTCACCCTCCCAAACTCACCATCATAACCAGACTCAATGTGAACGACACCAGATCGCATCTGTGATATTGCTTCAGCAAGCAAAGGGCTGTGTTTATGGCTTATATCCTCAAGTGGAATATCCATCAATATTTGTAGCTCTGGTCCAATTGCAGCAAGGGTGTCATGGTAGATTTTCTGCACCTTTTTGCTTTTTACCCCACAACCATAAATCTCTGAAAGTATTTCTACCAAAGGGATAATGCTGTAGTATGGCTTCGCACCCTGTGGCATTTCGCCAATTTGCCTATCGCTAAGGCTTTCTACCCTGTTCAGGGTACCAATGGTTACAGGCTTGTGGCATACAGGACATAATCCATGATTTTTTATGGTGGCTTTTGGGTCAAGCATCGTCTGGCAATTACGATGGCCATCCATGTGATATTTTCCTTCTTCAGGGAAAAATTCAATGGTAGCCTCTATGTTGTCATGGGTTTGAAGGGCGTGAAAGAGGGCATTATAAGAGGGTTGTATATTAAATATAGTTGCCTCCCTGCCAATCTTTTCCGGAGAATGGGCATCAGAATTAGAGACAAGGGCAAATTTATCTAAAGAAGATACGCGCCAATTCATTTGTGGGTCAGAGGATAATCCAGTTTCAATGGCAAAAATATGATCGCTCAGGTCTTCAAAACACTCCTGGATGGAATCAAACCCTGATTTTGAACCGAGTACAGAAAACCATGGCGTCCAGATATGGGCAGGAATAAGAAATGCCCGGGGGTTTACACTTAAGATAATCTCCAAAAGGTTTCTGGAGCTAAGCCCAAGAATAGGCCGTCCGTCAGCCTTCAGATTGCCAATTCCCTCCAAAATCTTTCGAATATTAGCCACATCAGTAATCGTGGGCACAAAGATAAGGTTGTGAACCCTTCGCACCTTACCACCCTGTTTATAGATACTGCTTATCTCGGACGAAAGGATAAACCTTACCTCGCCACGGCATGATGCTGGTATCTGTGTATCTATTGCCTGACGATATCCTGATTTCAACCTGAATAATCCATCATCCGCAGGCTCCAGCTTATCCTTAATCTCAAAAAACCATGCAGGATGGGTAAAATCACCAGTCCCTACCAGATGAATCCCTTTAAGCTGTGCCCACTTGTAAATATTTTCCAGATCAAGGGATTTACTTGTTGCCCTAGAAAAGAATGAATGGATATGGAGATCAGCAATTATTCTCATGACAATGTTTCTACCGTTATCTGATCATTGGTATAAACACATATTCTTGAGGCAATCAGGAGTGATTCCCTTACTATTTGTTCTGAATTCATATCCGTATGACTGATCAATGCCCGTGCTGCTGCGAGTGCATAAATTCCACCAGAGCCTATGGCAACAACCCCATCATCAGGCTCAATTACCTCTCCGCTTCCAGAGATAATAAAGGCATTTTTTTTGTCTATAACAGCAAGCAATGCCTCTAATTTACGCAAATATTTATCTGTACGCCATTCTTTTGCCAATTCAACCGCTGCCCTTGAAAGGTTTCCGTGATATTCTTCAAGTTTTGTTTCAAATCGTTCAAACAGGGTAAAGGCATCAGCCGCTGATCCGGCAAAACCAGCCAGAACCTTATCCTTATACATGCGTCTAACCTTTTTCGCCCCTGATTTCATAATAGTCTGGTTCAGGCTTACCTGTCCATCTCCACCAATTGCAATCTGATCGTTGCGAGAAACACCTATGATAGTAGTTGCATGAATCATTGTGAGTACTCCTTATTTTATGATTTTCCGCACATGCCAGTAGCAAGTGCAACTTAATTCAACCCGTTTGTTGGACGGTACTTGCGATTTGAGCTCTCTATCAGTGGCGTGTGTTCGCACACTATAGCGTCGTCTCCGACTTGGGGCGAGAGTCACCGAAACGCTCGATGTAGTCAATGAGCCTTGCATGATCTTCTGGGCTACATAATGACTTGGTGATGTATTCGTGGGGATATGTGTAGGCGTAGGTCCATGCGAATTTCCATTTCGTCCGCTCGATGAGCTGTGCGAGTCCTTTCGCCTCATCATCGAGGAGGCATTCTGGTCTATTGCCTGAGATGCCCAGCATAGACAACAACTGCGTCTCAGCGTCCGGTACGAGCTTTTCCAAGTAGTCGTCCCAGTGCCTCGGGTCCGGAACTCGCGGAACATACAGCCGATCGAGCTTTGGAAACGACTGATTGCCGTCAGCTTCAATGGTGACGCTACTCTCGCCGATCCTCATCACCCACGCTCCATACCGATAACCTTCGCCTTCGTAGACCATGGAACTGCCGAGGCGTTCAACACAATGGATCGAATCAATCCATACGCACGATTTGGCATATAGTCTCCTCTCTGGCCAGCGTTTCGGCGAACCAGTCGTTTCGGCCGTCCACCTCGCGACATGCCACCCAACGGCAAAAATAACCTGCTCCTTGTCAGGTTCATTTTTTTTGGTTAGGCAAAATCTTTACTCCGCAGTCTTTTTTCTTTTCTTCTGGTTCACCGAACTATTGTGAATTCAATATTCAAGGTTTGCACCTTACTCTCTCCTATCTGATAAATATTATACCTTATAAAACCCACTCAAGTCAAGTAAAAAATTAAAATGCTTGGAGAAATTCATTAGGGGAGAGGGAAGGTGTTCCTGTGTTTTGCTAAAAACGGGTGCTGTCCCAATACTGTTCGGCACGATTCTTGCTTGTGATTTTGAGTATTAACCTAAAATTGTGTTGGTTCATTGGGAATCGTAATTTTTCATTCAATAATTTAGCGACTTTTCCGTATTCGTGAGGCGGTATCTCCACCCCAGATACAGAGGTTTTTTTAGGCATAAAAGGCAACTCAAGATTATCCTACTTAATCAC
>JAZDHC010000226.1:0-4447 GCA_043806395.1 Candidatus Desantisiibacteriota bacterium
CAGTAGCTCTTGCTTCAATAACTGCATTGGTAAGAAACAATGAACATAAAAGATGGTTGGAGAAAGGTACTATAGAGTTTAAATTAGCAGCATAGATAAAATTTAGATTCTGTGTGGGGAATTTCAACTGCACAGGTCGAAATATTTTAAGGGTATGTAGTGAATTTCAACTGCACAGGTCGAAGTTTTTAGAGGAATGTGGTAAAGGATAAAAAAATAGTTGCAAAAAGCATTGATATATGATAATATTAATTTCCTCTCCAAGACAATAGTTTGTTTTATGGTCGGGTGCTTATAATAATTTATGTTGTTACATAGTTTATAAGCTTTACGGTTTACCCAAGGAAGAAATAGAAATAGTAGAAGGAGCTAAAAAGCAATGATATTAAAAGATGCATTCAAAAAAATAGAGATTGCTACGGAATGGTCAGTTGGATCACGGTATGATTCGCACTGTTACTTGTGTCATAAACGCGAGGCAACAACCTGTTTGACGGAAAAGGGCAGGTTATGTGCTGATTGTGTAGCTTCTGAGTTAAAAAAAATAGCCACAAGTGGTACCCTGACAGAATGGACATTCCCACAAATTATCCATGTTTTGAATTCTCCAGACAATATCCGTTGGCGATTGATGCTTCTCTGGAGATTTAAAGAGGTATTGCAGATAGTGGAAGAGAAAAGCCCTGCAGATGTCGATGCCTTACTATCCTCTCTTATGTATAATTTAAGAGACATTCATCGCCATCCCCTCAGCCTTATTGTCGGTCAAGCAGCTATGGATGCCTGTATTGGTCTTGGCAAAAGAATATTGCCCTTATTACTTCAGTCGTGCAAACCAGAGCCATGGGAATTTTATGTCAATATTATCTCCTCTTGCGTTGCAATTGATGCTGAGGATGAAAGGGTACAAAATCTGATACAAAAGGCTGCGGATCATTCCAACCCTATGGTGCGTAAATATGTGGTTAATTCCATTGCTGATCATAGCTTCAGCTGGGGAGAAGAAATACTTGAATCTCTTGCAAATGATAATAAAAAAGAGGTATCTGCTTTAGCCGCAAAGGTTATATCAAGTTTGAACATTAGCAATCTCAGAAGGGCAATTATATCAAAAGGAATAGCTGAGGCTGAACTTGTCAAAATAGAGGAAATGATCGACAAAGATTATAATCTTGATACCCTTAAAAAGATATGTAAACAATATTTGCAGTATCTCTTTAAGAATGATAAAATACCTCAGAAGAAGGTTGAACTTGTTTGTGCTTTTGCTACGGTCTTTGCGGATAAGGATTTGTTCCAGGGTTTTCTCTCTTCTCTTTCAGATGATGTAAAAAAGGTGTTACAGCTTGTTGTCTGGGATGGTGAAAGACACAGTATTGCGAAGCTTGAAAAAATGTTTAAGATAAAGATAGTGGAGAATAATGAGTATAATAGGACAAAATTCTGTGATGATTATCTGATATTTCGGATTCAACAGGAATATTATTATCGTTGTCTTCAGCCTAATCAAGAAAATGGTTTCGTGTCCCTTTCAGATGGACTCAGAAAGATAATAAAAAAACACCTGCCGCTACCAGAAGAATATGAAATGCGTCCTTTGGATACAATTAAAAAGACAGATTTTATCCATGAGAATAATGTTATGATTCTAAGACAGATAAATCTGTTTGTTGCTTATATTAAACAGGGAAATCTGCGGTTTGCCAAAAACCAGACCAAGGTCATGAAAAGCTCAGTTAAGGAGATGGCAAGGTGTTGTTCCATTAAGGAATTTTATGATGATGATAAGGATCTGGAATATATAAAAACTCAATTGATTATTGATTTTCTATCAGCAGCATCAATAGAAAGAATTAGTGATCCAATTAAGGGCTTAAAACAATTGTTTGATAGTTTTTTTAACTATAAGGAATTAAAGAAATATCAGCTACGAAACTTATTGTTTCACCTGAAGGGTGATGCTAACTATTATTATTACAACTATGAACAACAAGAGGAGAAAGTAAGACTATCCCTCTTTAACCTCTTAAAGGCAATGTCAGATTATCACTGGTATGCAGTGGAAAATGTGATTACATATTGCGGTTATAGAGACATAGATCTGAATTTAGTTGACAGGGCTGTGGCAAACAGATACTTGTATTACAATAAAATACACAACTATGGTTATGAGAGGATTATGATATCAGAGGGGATTTATAAGGATGCTTTAATTATCCCCTTGATTAAGTCTGCTATGTTTTTGTTTTCTACCTTTGGTCTGGTTGATATTGCCTATAATCTTCCGGAAAATCCATTCCTGCAGGAAAAGGAGCATAAATATCTTTCTGTTTTTGATGGCTTGCAGTATATAAAATTAACTAAATTGGGTGCTTTCGTCCTGGGCTTGACCAAGGAATACACAACAGAAGGGATCGAGGAACAAAAGGCAAATCTTATTCTGGATGAGAGCAGGTTGCTTATCCATATGGAAGGGGAGGATATGCTTAAGAGGCTTGCCCTGGAGAAGATTGGCGAAAAGATGAGTAATGCCCACTATCGCGTAGATTACAACTCCTTTCTCAAGGAATGCTTTTGTGAAAAGGATATTCAGCAGAAAATAACGCTTTTTAAGGATTATATCTCCTCAAAACCACCGCAGATCTGGCAGAATTTTTTAGATGGTATCCTGAAAAAGATCAATCCCTTAACCATTGAAAACGAGGTGACAGTATACAAGTTAACGCCAGATAAGGAACTAATCTCACTTATCGCCACAGATGAGATGCTAAAGAAGTATATCCTCAAGGCAGAGGATTATCGTATCCTTATTAAGGCAGTGCATATTAATAAGATCAAGAAAAGGCTCGGGGAATTGGGATATTTTGTTGACCATATGTAATTTTCAAGGAATCAAGAAGAGATATTTACTTGAGTAGTTGCATTCATTTTTCCTTGACATTTTATCTCTAATATGGTATGCTTAAATTAAAAATACACACCTTCCTTTGGAAAAACTCTTATACAATATCTATAGGTCACATCTAAAAATTCAATTATTCTCAAGAATGCAAGGGCGGGTTCGTAAACTGCTGATAATGTTGCCTACTATCAGGGAAGGATGGTTCATTGATAAAAAAACAAGTTAGTATAATAATAGCAATAGTTATGCTTTTTAGTATGCAAGCTCTGGCAAAACCTGTACCACCTGCTAAAATAGCCACGCAGGAATGGACCCAAACCGTATTACCGAACACCTCTGGTACATACTATGGCATGGCTGTGTTTGATATGAATGGAGATGGTCGGCAGGATATGGTTACCAGTAAATATGATCAGGGCATTGAAGTGTGGCTTAATACCAGCATGGGGTGGAACAGGCTGGAGACAAATTTGCCGGAGAAGGAATTTTACAGACAAATAGTTGTTTGCGATATTAACTCAGACAATAAGCCTGATATTGTAGGGATAAAGGACAGGGGCGGTATTGAGCTGTGGACAGAAATAAGTGAAGGTAAATGGGAGCTTAGCTGGAGTGATCTGTCAAGTAAAGACAGGTATTTTGATGTTAAGGTTGTTGACCTGAATTCAGATGGCATAAAAGAGATTGTTGCTGCCTCTTCAAAAGGGATTAAGATATGGATGTGCAATAAACAGCAAGAATGGAAATCTGTGGCTCAGGGCTTGCCGGAATATGAATATTATAGTTCTATTGATGCCGCAGACCTTAACCTTGATGGGCATATGGATTTGATTGCCGGCAGCAGTCACAATAGCGGGCTTAAGGTCTGGTTTGGAGATGGTCAGGGGCACTGGACATATGCTGGCTCCGGGCTGCCAACAACAGACAGTTATTATGGAATAACCGTTGGTGATTTTAACCTCGATGGTAAGCCGGATATTGCTGCTGCAAGCAATAGTAACCATGGATTAAGGGTATGGTGTGGAGATGGTTCAGGAAAGTGGCAACTATCCTCTGTGGGCTTGCCGGATAGTGGGAATTATTATAGTGTTATCTGTGCGGATTTTAATGGGGACAATAAATTAGATATCGCTGCTGCAAACAACAGCAATGAAGGGCTCAGGGTCTGGCTTGGTGATGGATGTGGAAGCTGGCAAATGGCTTCAATTGGGTTGCCAAAGGATGGGTATTATTATAGGCTATCTGCAGCAGATGTTGATCTTGATAATCGGTTGGATATTGCGGCTGCCTCATCAGATGGGATTAAGGTTTGCTGCGGTAGACAGGGCAAAATTACCCTGCTGGGCTGGACAGGCAGGATGGGATGTTACAGATGGGATAGAGCCAGAGCATGGAACACCGGAGATTGTGTTGGTTCATTGGGAATCGTAATTTTTCATTCAATAATTTAGCGACTTTTCCGTATTCGTGAGGCGGTATCTCCACCCCAGATACAGAGGTTTTTTTAGGCATAAAAGGCAACTCAAGATTATCCTACTTAATCAC
>JAZDHC010000227.1:0-19458 GCA_043806395.1 Candidatus Desantisiibacteriota bacterium
GTTCGTAGGGGCGAACCTATGTGTTCGCCCAATTATTTGGGTAGACACACAGGTCTACCCCTACGGTTCACCTCACGCGCCCTTGCTCTCCTTGATTAATCTTCACCGAAAATTCACAATTTATGCCCTCGCTGAGTATAACGGACGAACACATAGGTTCGCCCCTACCTGTGATACCTATGATAGCGTTTGCTTTATCTTTTCCATAGTATAAGACTCAATAATGTCTCCTGACTTAATATCAGTCACACCCTCTAATCCTATACCGCATTCAAATCCAGCAACAACCTCAGTAACATCATCCTTGAATCTGCGAAGAGAGGCTATTTTTGCTTCAGATATGACCTTACCATCGCGTTTTAATCGAACAGTTGCATTCCGCACAATCTTACCCTCTTTAACAAAAGAGCCAGCAGCAGTTCCAATCTTAGATGCCCGGAATACATCCCTGATCTCAGCTATACCTAATAATATCTCTTTATATTTTGGCTCCAACAGTCCGACTAAGGCTTCAGTCAACTCTTCGATTATCTTGTAGATAACAGTATAAATCCTTACATCTATCTCTTTTTCTTCGGACAGTCTTTTGCCCCCAGCATCTATTCCCACATGAAATCCAATAATTACAGCATTAGATGCATCTGCAAGCATAACATCAGACTCATTAATATCTCCAATCCCTTTATGTATAGCCCGTATCTTTACCTTCTCTGTTCCTATCTTTTCAAGGGAATCAACTATAACCTCCAGAGAACCAGCAACATCTACCTTGAGTATAACATTTAATTCCTTAAGTACTCCCTGTTGAATCTGAGAATATAGTTCATCCAGGGTTATTCTGGCAGCAAGTGGTTTTTCAAACGCTATGACATCTTTTCTTTGAGTAGCTATCTGTTTAGCCTCTTTTTCAGTAGAGACAACCTTAAATATATCCCCTGCTACAGGAACCCCGGAAAAGCCTAATACCTCTACAGGTGTTGAGGGTGTAGCTGTTTTTATCTTTACCCCCTTATCGTCAAACATTGCCCTGACCTTACCATATGACAATCCAGCTACAAAGGCATCCCCTATCTGAAGTGTTCCTTTTTGTATCAATACTGTAGCTACCGGGCCCCAACCCTTATCTAATCGAGCCTCTATAATTGTTCCTGATGCAGTACAATTATAAACAGCCTTTAATTCAAGCAACTCTGCCTCTAATAAAAGCATCTCTAAGAGACGATCCAACCCTATTTTCTTTTTAGCTGAAACCTCAACAAAGATGGTTTTTCCACCCCATTCTTCAGGTTGAAGCCCATGGTCAGCTAATTGGGCTTTAATCTTATCTGCGTTTGCCTCTGGCAGGTCTATCTTGTTTACAGCCACCATAATAGTCACCCCGGCAGCCATAGCATGATCTATGGCTTCCTCGGTTTGAGGCATAACCCCATCATCAGCTGCAACAACCAGAACAACAACATCTGTTACTTGTGCCCCACGGGATCTCATGGCAGTAAAGGCTTCATGACCCGGGGTATCAAGAAATGTTACCTCACCTGCAGGAAGTCTTACCTTGTATGCCCCAATGTGTTGAGTAATGCCGCCGGATTCCCCATCTACAACATTGGTTTCTCGAATAGCATCAAGTAGTTTTGTTTTACCATGATCAACATGACCCATAATTGTCACTACTGGTGGTCTGGGGCATAATATTTGTTCCCCTTGATCCTCATCTTTCTCTTCAATCTCAAAAACAGGGGTTTTTATCTCTATTTGAACGGTATAAATATTTTCAATCAGCCTGATAATCTCCGCAGTGATAGGTTGATTTATTGTGACCATTAACCCCTTTTTCATTAAGGTTGCAATCAACGCATTAGTCTTAATGCCAAGAGATTCAGCGAGATCATGTATGGTACTTGATGATAAAACAGATATAATTCCTTCATGAGGTTTTGATATCTCCTCTGGCAGCAAGATGATTTCTTCTTCTTTCTTCTCTTCTGGTGAGAATAGTTCTATAACATGAGCAGCTGTTTCCTTATCTATTACATTGAGCCCACTCTTGACATCCAGACCAAGCTCTTTAAGGTCTACAATCAGATCCTTAATCTCCATATTTAATCTTTTAGCTAACTCATGTACTCTCATACTCATACTATCAACCCCTTTTACACTTCCAACTTCTTAACGACATTATATATCTTTTCTGCTGATACCTTCCCAATACCTGGAATTTTAATTAACTTATTTACAGACATACCCTTAATTTGTGCAACAGTATGTAACCCGGCTTCGTGCAATTTTTCCATAATTTTTTTGTCTAACCCGATTATGGTAGATTCTTGAACTATTTCTTCCGTCTCAGCAGCTTGATCCGCAAGTACAGGTGATTGATCATCAGTCTTTTCAATCACAACTTCCTGCATCTCTTCTGGTTTCTTAAAGAGTTCATCCTCAGCCTGTTTTCTGGCTACTGCATCCCTTTCCTTAGTTATTTCAGATTCACTCCTGATATCAATCTTCCATCCTGTAAGTTTAGCTGCCAGACGGACATTTTGCCCCTCTTTTCCAATAGCAAGAGATAGCTGTCCATCAGGAACAACCACTATAGCAGACTTGAATTTTGCATTTGCTGTAACAGAGATTGTTTTTGATGGAGAAAGGGCGTTTTTTATAAAAACTTGTGGATCATCATCATATAAAGCAATATCAATTCGTTCTCCACTTAATTCAGTAATCACAGCCTGAACACGCATACCCTTCATACCAACACAGGCACCGACTGCATCAACATTAGCATCCTTTGAACAGACTGCTATCTTTGATCTTGCACCAGGCTCTCTGACAACCCCTTTTATCTCCACAATCCCTTCATATATTTCAGGTACCTCTAATCCAAATAATTTTTTCACAAATTCAGGATGTGTTCTGGAAAGGATAATCTGGGTACCCCTTGAAGAGCTTTTTACATCTAAGATATATGTTTTTATCCTATCACCGACTCGATATTTTTCCCTTGTTATCTGTTCTTTCATTGGAAGTGTAGCCTCTGCCCGACTAAGATCAACAAAGATATTCTGTTGATCTACCCGCTGGACAATCCCGGTGATAATCTCTCCAATCCTTTCCTTGAAATTCTTAAATACTATTTCTCTTTCTGCCTCTTTAATCCTCTGGGTAATCACCTGTTTGGCTGTTTGAGCAGCAATTCTGCCAAAATCAAAGGGCGTAATTTCCATATCTATTATGTCACCAATCTGGCAATTTTCTTTGTGCTTTATTGCCTCAGATAACAATATCTCTTGCTTGGAATTAGTGCTTGTTTCCACTACCTGTTTTTTAGCAATAACCTTAAACCCATCCTTACCATCAAAACCTACAGAAACATTTTGTTGCTGTCCACCAAAATTTTTTCTATAAGCAGAAAGAAGGGCATCTTTTATTGCTTCAAGCAGTATCTCTCTTTTAATACCTTTAGTTTTTTCAAGCTGACTTAATGCCTCGAAAAATTCTGAATTCATAATCCTTATGTCTCCTCCAAGCTTCATTAGCAAAAAGAGTGGGCATTTTACCCACTCTCTATCTTACAAGATACACTATAACATACATTCGATTAAAATGCAAGGGTTTTTTATGAAAAACATCATGTAGGGGGAGAAGGTCATAAAGTCATAAGGTAGGAGGGTAGGAGAGTAATGAATGATTACCTTCCTACCCTATGACCTTATGACCCTACTGGTCACCAATCCAAATCCACATCAACCACAAGTACCCCCTCATCCTCTTCCATCTCACCCATTATTTCACCAGAGGGTGATGCAATGAGTGTATGTCCAAAAAAGCTTGATTTTTCATCCTTACCTACTCGATTAACCCCAATAGTATAGATATGATTATCCATTGCCATGGCCATCAACAGGGTTTTCCAGTGGGACAGACGAGGATGAGGAAATTCTGCTACTACAAAGACTATCTTCACCCCATTTTCTTTCAATTCCTCAAATAACTCTGGAAATCTCAGGTCATAGCAAATTATCACCCCAATCTTGCACATTCCAGTGTCTATTACCACCGTACTATTACCAGGTGTCAAATACTTGTCCTCTTCAAATGGTGTAAACAGGTGTATCTTGCGATATTTAGCAACAATATTCCCCAAGCGGTTGAAAATTACTGCTGTATTATATAAAAAATCCCCTTCTTGTTCCAAGATACTTCCGCCAATCAAAAAGCACCCCATTTCACGGCTTTTTTGAGACAACTCGTTTGTTGTCTTGCCCGGGATTGGTTCTGCAAGTCTTTTTGCCTCAGCTAAGCAATAACCGGTGGTAAAAAGCTCAGGCAGGCAGATAATATCTGGCTTTTTGTCCATGACGCTATCCATAAACTCCATGCTCCGGTTAAGGTTGGATTGTACTGCCCCTGATATTATATCCATTTGAATACAGGCTATCCTCAATATCCCACCTCCACCAGATAAAGTCCACAAGCTGGACGAACCGCTGGACCCATTTTTCTATCCTTAGCCTCAAGCACCTTTTTTACATCTTCGGGTGATTTTTTACCCTTGCCAACATCAATTAATATCCCTGCGATACTTCGTATCATTCCGTAAAGAAAGGCATTAGCGATTATATCCATGCTGATAAAGTCACCTTTTTTTTCTATTAATAATAAGTGTACTGTACGGATATGGTTTTCTATGGTTTTTGACCTTGTGCAAAATGATGAAAAGTCGTGTTTACCCACAATCCATTTTGCCCCCTCCAGCATCCTGTCTATGTCAAGCTGGTGTGGCTGGAAATAGGCATAATTGCGGTAAAAGGGTGAAGGGTGCGGCGAATTTAATATCAAATACTGATACCTTCGCCATCTGGCTGAGAATCGGGCATCAAAATTGGATGGCATATCGCGAGCATCATAAACAACAATATCAGGTGGCAGATTACAGCTTATTGCCTTTGAAAAAACAGAGCTATCCCATTTTGCATTTGTCTGAAAGTTCACCACCTGACCATAGGCATGTGCCCCAGCATCTATCCGACTGGCAGCAATAATTCTCACAGACTCGCCAGTGACTGTCTGGATAGCCTTTTCTAATGACCCAGCTACTGTAACCTTAGTATTAGATTGTTTTTGCCAACCATGATAGTTTGTGCCATCATATCGCAGGCAAAGCTTAATATTGCGTTTAATCATGTCATGTCACCACAATCCCGGCATATCCCACCACATAACTATAATCATGGGTTACATCCCATGAAGTGGCGTACTTGATTAATTCAGCCTTTTTAGCACCAAGCTGTTTGACTGCGGTTAACATGGCAACCGTTGGGGCGTAACCGCACATGGTAATTTTTAACCCCTCTATCCGCCGGATTAATTCATCCTCATTCAATTCAAGAATAGCATCTATGGCTAATTGGTCGTGGTATTTCAGGTATTTTTCCAGACTATTTTCATCAAGTTGCCCCTCATGACTCATGTCTGAACTGGCAATAATTGTTATCTTTTTTTGGGATAGCTTGATACAGTTGGCAATTTCCACACCTATTTCCTTGTACACAGATGGATGTCCATGTCCCATACATATGGGAACTATCTGAAAATTCTCAAATAAAACCTGCAAAAATGGAAGCTGTACCTCAATGCTATGTTCATATAAATGAGCAACATGATCTACTTGAAGATATTTGCACGCAGTTGTCAGTTTACCCGCTAATTCAAAGTCTATCGGAACATCACCCAAAGGAGTTTGCCATATCCTGCTATTCATGATGGAAAATGGCTTACCCTCTCCAGTATGATTTGGGCAAAGAATAATAAAAGTTTCTGAAGGCGAGATAGATGAATAAACCGCACCTGCTACCCCTCCGGAATACATGTACCCGGCATGAGGGGCTATCAAGCCAAGGGCATCTTGCTTAGTTATTTCTTCTCTAAGATAGCCGTGAACCTCTCCCCTGAGATGCTCTGGTTGGGCTGGATAAAACGAGCCTGCTCTTACTGCTTTTCGAATCATGATTAATCGCCTCCTTCTAATCTTTGCCTTCAATGCCGTAACCTGCGACTGTTTCTGCGAATTACTCGGATAATCCTCGTCTTTGGTGAGGGCAAGGATGCGGTTGACAAATAGATTTTATGGGGTTTCTATAAAAAATGTAAAAAAGTAGTAACTACTCACCACGGAGACACAGAGAGCACGGAGAACACGGAGAATTGATGAAGAATGCCCTTATTTTTTCATTTCTCACTTTTCTTGCAGAAGAAGTTGCCTTAAATCGTAGGGGAACACCTTAAAAATACCCTGAAATTCTCTTGTGGTTCTCCGTGTCTCTGTGGTGAATTCCTCTCCCTGAGTAGTTACCAATTATGTTTTCTAAGATTTCTTTGCTCATAATGTTTGATTCTCCACAGAAAGGGCATACAGAAACTCTTTTGGAGTCAATATCTTGATTCCATCATATTCCACTAATTCAAGCAAGTGTTTATCTCCAGAGACAATATAGTCAGCCCTTCCAAAAACAGCACATTCTAAAAATTTATTATCTGAAGGGTCATTTTTGATCGCAAAAATCTCTTCTTTGGGAGTAACCATGATAGCCTTTTGGGATAGTAGAAAAAGTAACTTCTCTATCCTTTTCGTATCTATTTCCTTTTCATGCAAAACCCTGATAATCTCTTCTATGATTGGTTTTGAAACAAGGAGAAGATAGTCGCCTTCTATCCAGAAGTCTATTACTCTTACAGGATTACCATTAGGGATAAGGTGGGCTGAAACAAATACATTGGTATCAACTACTACTTTAGGCTTTAACAAGTTCCTTTCTCCTTACCTCTTCAATCGTCTTAGAAATATCCTCTTCAGTAATCCCCTTTTTTTCTCCATCTGCCCTCATTTCATTCAAAAGGGAGATATATTCTGTTTTCCACATATTATTTTTTATTCCTTCTATGTCAAATAGAGAAAGCATATCTCTTCCCAAGAGTCGATATCCTCTTCCAATCTTTATGGCTGGTATCTCACCCCTCCGTATTTTTCTCTCCACAGTAATAGTGTTAAGTTTTAGGATTTGAGCTGCTTCATTTGTAGTATAAACTGCTTTTTCTTGAATTTCCATATTCTATCACCTCCTCGTATAATTATACACCAAAAATCTTCATCACCTGCTGTGGACGACCTGTTGAGGTATATACTCTGATTTGCGTCATCATAATCTCATCATCTTTCCCGATTTACCATTAATTTTGCTTTCAAGGTTTGACTCCAGTCTCCCCCCTATTTTTCCAATAGGCTGGATGCCTATGCAAATTCATGATCGCCAATATTAATAGGACTTACGCAAAATGAGAAAATGGTGTTTTGCGAGTCCTACGATAATAATGTAGAGGAGGGCTTCAGCCCTCCAATGGATGGAAGGCTGAAGCCTTCCGCTACTTGTGGACGGCAAATGAGAGAGTACCTACACATATAGTGTTATTGAAAGGTGATGGCTACCAAATATGACGATCAAAATGGTGTTTTGCGTAAGTCCTAATTAAAATAAAATCATGCTCAATTGTATAAATAACTCCAAAAGGAAACCGATTAGTCAAGCAACGACGACAGTTTGAAGAAACTTTTGTCCATCCAGCAGGATGTTCAGATATTCGGTTTATTGCATGATATACTTCTAATGCAAAATCCGTCCCAAGTCCTAATTGACACTCTTCATAGTATTCAACGGCTTCATTAAAATCCGCTTCTGCATCGGAGAGAAATTTATAGTTCATTTACTTAGCCTCGCATGAATTTTTCTGAAAACTTCTTCACCTGAAATTGCTTGAACTTTTCCTTCCCTATATTCCTGAAGTCTTTTTTCAGATTCTACAATCCATACATCCTCAATTGATTTATTTGAGGGAGTACTGCTTTGAATCAGTTTGTCTATCAATATAAACCGTTCTTCTGCTGGTAAATCCAGCACTTCACCATAAATTTTTTCAGCTAAAGAAACCATATTCTTCTCCTTGTTTCCATAAGGTTAATCTAAAAGGGTAAACCGAGAACATCGCCTATTTATTGAAATTTCCTTGGTCTACCTATGGGTTTTGCCATTAATATTCGACCCAATAATCCCCCTAATCCTCTCCACAACACCATCCACATCCAATCCATATTTTTTCAACAAAAGACTTGTTTCCCCATGTTCAACAAACGAGTCAGGCAATCCAAGGCATGTTGTTTTTGCTTTCATCTGATGCTGGCTAAGCAATTCACAAACCGCACTGCCAAATCCACCGGCAAGCACATGCTCTTCCAGAGTAATTATCCTGCCAGTTTTTTCTGCTGCCCTCAGAATGGTTTCTGTATCTAAGGGCTTGATAAATCGGGCATTAATTACACCAAGGCTAAACTCCCCATCAAGCCTTTTGGCTGCCTCAATAGCAACCCAGGTCATACTGCCACAAGCTATGATATAGGCATCCGTACCATCTTTTATTATCTCAGCCTTAGCCATTTCCACCCTTGTGCCATTGTATTCCTTGACCTTGCCCCTTGGGTATCGAATAGCAAAGGGGGAATTGGAATTTATTCCTAAGGCAAGCATTTCTTTGAGTTCTACTGCATCCTTTGGGGCACATATGGTAATATTGGGCATGTGTCTGAGATAGGCAATGTCAAACACGCCATGATGTGTGGCACCATCCTCACCCACCAATCCAGCACGGTCCAAACAAAATACAACAGGCAGATTTGGCAAGCAAACATCATGCAAGATTTGGTCATAAGCTCTTTGTAGAAATGTAGAATAAATAGCCACTACAGGTGACAGTCCACTTGCTGCCATCCCGCCAGCCATGGTAACTGCATGCTCCTCAGCAATTCCCACATCAAACAGCCGTTTAGGAAACTTTTCCTTGAATTCTCCTAATCCTGTCCCATCTTCCATAGCGGCAGTGATAGCCACTATCTTTGGATTGGCCGTAGCTAATTCAATCAGTGTTTTACCAAACACCTCGGAGAAGGTAACCCCTTGACTCTTTTGGGGTTGTCCGGTAGTAACATCAAATGGACCCAGCCCATGAAACATATTTGGATGTTTTTCAGCTGGTTCATAGCCATACCCCTTTTTTGTGATGACATGAAACAGGATAGGTCCCTTTAGCTCTCGCACACTTTTTAATGTTTCTATAAGCAAGGGAAGATTTTGTCCATTTACTGGACCGATATATCGCAGCCCAAGGTCTTCAAACAATACCCCATGTACCAGAACATTCTTTATCCCTTCTTCAACCCTTTGAGCCAGATCAGCCACAGTGTTTCCAATCCTTGGAACCTTGGTCAAAAGCTCCTGGACATCCTTTCTAAATCGGTTATATATTGGTGCAGTGAGAATCTTGTTCAGGTATTTGGCAAGTGCACCGACTGTGGGTGAAATAGACATTTCATTGCTATTAAGGATGATCAGTATATCCTTGCCCAAATATCCTGCGTGGTTTAATGCCTCAAAGGCTAATCCACCAGATATTGACCCATCTCCAATGATTGCCACTATTTTTTGTGATTCTTTTGCCATATCTCGGGCAATAGCCATGCCCAATGCAGCAGAGATAGAGGTAGAGGCATGTCCTGTGGTAAAGGCATCATAAGGACTTTCTTCTATTTTGGGAAATCCGGCTATGCCTTGAAATGTTCTAAGGGAGCTAAATACATCCCTTCTTCCGGTAAGTATCTTATGGGCATATGCTTGATGTCCTACATCCCAGATTATCTTGTCTTGTGGGGTATTAAAAATATAGTGTATTGCAACAGTTAATTCGACCACTCCAAGGCTGGAGGCAAGATGCCCTCCATTAGTTGATACCGTATTAATAATTAATTCCCGTATCTCAGGCAGCAGTTGTTTTAATTCAGCTATGGTTAGTTTTTTTAGATCATCTGGTGAGCTTATTTTTTCTATAATCATTTTTTAATAGCCTCTATTTCCAATAAACTCAGCAAGTTGATACAATGAGGTGTTTTTCCCACCAAATTCATCCAGCAAATTTATTGCCTTTGTGATTAATTGTGATGCCCGTTGTTTTGATTCTGCAATACCATAGACAGCAGGATAGGTGAGCTTTGATTTTTCAAGGTCACTATTTCTCATTTTCCCCTTTTCTCCTTCTATTTCTATGATATCATCTACTATCTGGAATGCAAGCCCTATCAGCTCGCCATATTTAGTCAGGATATCTAACTCTTTTTCTCCGCCTCCACCAAGGATACAGCCTGCCTTTACAGAGGCACATATCAGGGCACCTGTTTTGTGAGTATGAATATATTGAAGAACAGGCGCCTCAAGTGGCTTGTTTTCACTCAACATGTCTACCACCTGTCCACCAATCATGCCAAATGTACTGATGGCATAAGCTATTTCTTCTAACACCTTGTTGTTCTTCTCTGGATTTTTTCCCTTGGAGATCAAATAAAAGGCATGTGTGAGCAATGCATCACCAGTCAGAATGGCTATGGCTTCACCATATCTTTTATGGCAGGAAGGTTTTCCACGGCGGAAGTCATCATTATCCATGGCAGGAAGGTCATCGTGAATCAGGGAATAGGCGTGGATCAACTCAATGGCACAAGCAACCATCAGTGCATCCTCTTTCTTACCTCCCACAGTTTCACATGCAGCCAGACAAAGGATGGGTCTAATGCGTTTTCCACCATTAATGACGCTGTATCTCATTGCCTTATGGATAATATCCGGGTACTCATCCTCTGGTGGAAGATATTTGTCTAAGTTATCATCTATTAGCTTGGCATTTGTTTTAAGGTATTTTGATATGTCCATGTTTTTGTCTCCTTTGTTGGGAGTTGGGAGTTGAGGAGTTGAGGAGTTGAGAGTTGAGAGTTGAGAGTTGAGAGTTGAAGGTTGAGAGTTACATTTTCTCTTTCAACTCCCAACTCCCAACTCCCAACTCTCAACTCCCAACTCTCAACTCCCAACTCCCAACTCCCAACTCCCAACTCTCAACTCTCAACTCTCAACTCTCAACTCTCAACTCTCAACTCCCAACTCTCAACTCCTCAACTCCCAACTCTCAACTCTCAACTCTCAACTCTCAACTCTCAACTCCCAACTCCCAACTCCCAACTCCCAACTCTCAACTCCTCAATGCTTATTTACTCAAATGGCTGTGTTACCAGCTCACCATCCTTGCCTTTAGTTAGCATCTCTATCTTTGACCGAGCGGCTTCAAGCTTTTTTGAACAAAGATTGGAGAGCTTCATCCCCTTTTCAAACAAGCCCAATGCATCATCAAGGGGAAGGTTACCACCCTCCATTTTTCGAACAATTTCTTCAAGTTCCTGTAATGATTCTTCAAACTTCATCTCCTCACCTCACTTGTAGGGGCAGATCTCGTCTTCTGCCCTCTTCTCTTGGAAGTATAGCATAAAAGGAAAAAAAATGCAAGAAATTAAGTAGCTACTATATCAGCATAACCCTCATCTCTTGCCCTTCATCTATTCCCTCACAATCAATGGGTATTTTAATCAATCCATTTGCCTCAAACACAGGAGTGATAAGCCCGGAGGATCCAAAGACAGGTTCAGCCAGATACCTACCATCTTTTTCCTGTATCTTCACCCGTATATAGTCCTCTCTTCCTGGCTGGGAAGGGATATTACGAGTGGTTGTAGCTGTTATGTGCCATTGTCGCAGGGGTGTGTTTTGAAGACAGGCAAGTAATGGTTGAACCAGAACAAGGAAGACTATTGTACTTGAGGCAGGGTGTCCGGGCAGGCCAATGACAGGCTTGCCCCCAATCTGTGCAATAATAGTTGGCTTGCCTGGTCTCATAGCCACACCATGAATCAATATTTCACCCATGGATGAAATGACATCAACTACAAGATCCCTTGTCCCAACAGAGCTGCCGCCACAGATAAGCACCATATCATTTCTATCAACACTCGTTTTGATGGCATCATGGATTAGTTCAACCCTATCTTGAACAATTCCGTAAAATTCTGGTATTGCCCCAAGTTCCAATATCTTAGAGCCAAGGAGAGCGGAGCTTATGTCCCTTACCTGACCGGGTTTTGGCAGAATATGTGCTGGCACAATCTCATCCCCAGTGGATATTATCCCGACCCTTAATCTTTGGTAAACTTCCACCTCTGTTTGACCAATAGCCGCTAATGCCCCAATTTCATATGCCCGCAGAAGTCTGCCTGCCCGAAAAAGCAGGTTTCCTTTTTTAATATCCTGACCCACACAAACCGTGTTTTCTCCTATAGCCACTGGCTTTTGAATCTCTATCGTTCTACCATCAATCTCATGGCTATATTCAATCATCACCACAGCATTGGCATTTTCCGGCAGCATACCGCCAGTAGGAATCCTTGCCACTTCACCGGAAGAGAGTTTCATTGTCGTAGCCTCTCCCATAAATACATCACCTGCTATATTCAGGTATGCGGGCATATTACATGAAACACCAAACGAATCCCTGGCATCAAGACCATAACCATCCATAGTTGAACGATTAAAATTTGGAACATCCTCCTGAGAATAAATGTCCTGAGCCAAAACCCTGTTATTAACCTCAAGGAGAGGGATAGTTTCTGGTTTGGGCAATACAGGTGATGAATTTTTATCTTGTGCCTCTGTGCCTTCTTTCGCAAAGCATTTATACAAAATATCCAACGATTCTGCTGTGGTTTTGATATTCAAAAATGGGGATTTACTCATTTTCATCAGTTTCCTTTAAGGCAAATCTCTCTTCAACGAATTCAAGGATAAACAATACCATAACCATAAGAATAGCTGCCACTGATGCTGCAAAAAACATCCCATTGCCAGTAGCAAGCCCAAGCACAGATGTTGACCAGATACTTGCTGCGGTTGTCAGACCCTTGACGCTTGCCCTTGAAACAATAATTGTCCCGGCACCTAAGAACCCTATCCCTGAAACAACCTGAGCAGCAATCCTGGACGGATCAATTGTATTGCCAAACTCCCTGGTAAGAGAGATCCCAATAATCATACACAGACATGCACCGATACACACAAGGATATGCGTGCGTAATCCAGCTGGTTTATGATGGATTTGCCGTTCAATGCCAACTAACCCACCAAGCACGGTAGCCAAGACTAATCGAATAAGGGTATCTGTTTCATTCATCTGATTTACCTCACTGTAGCTGTCTTCATAAGTTCCATTATAACAAATTTTCAAGTTTTGTCAAGCCTTTAATTTCCAATCTTAAAACTTTAGCCCAAAGTAAAAAATGCCGATAATTTACTAAAGTCGTATTGCAACTATTTATAGGAGACAAAATGTATAGATTCACATTCTGCATCATCCTTTTTATTATAATGCATGGTATTTGCGAGGCAAAGATTATCCTAAAGGAATTGGTTGAGAACAGGGATTATAAGATTATTACCATTAAAAAGGATGATACTTTATGGAAGCTGGCTAAAAAGCATTACAATAATCCACATATGTGGATAAACTTCAGGTCGTACAATGATTTTACGGATCCTCACTGGATATATCCTGGAGAAAAATTGATTGTATCATTCGTAGAGGTAGAAAAGGTCGTAAAATTTTTGAAAGAACAAAGGGATGGGGTAAAAAGTCAAAAAAATGAGGAAGAAGAACGACTTAAGCAACTGTTGTTGCAACAACAAGAATTGGAGAAAAAGCTCAAGGAAGAAAATCAGCAAAAGTATGCTCAGCAAAAAGAGAGGGAGTCATTGCAAGCAGAGAGAGATGAGTTGAAGGCTGCTAATAACCTTTTGTTCTCCGAACATAACCAGAAGATAATGGAATTATCTGAGCAGCTTCATGGTATGAAACAAGAAGAAGAGCTATTGCGACTCTCTGTTGCTGAGTTAGAAAGAAAACTGAATACAGGAACAGATTCATTACAAGGCAATGTGGTTTCTGGTCTTTCAGAAAAGCCAGAAAAGGAATCTCATATCCTTAAACATTTTTTGGCTTTTGGCATAGTTTGTGGGATTATTTTGTTGAATTCATTATGAAAAAGGGAGGATTTGCCACGGAGTCACGGAGGCACAGAGAAAAGCAGAGATATCCACTCCTTGAGAAGGGTGGATGCTACTGCGGAGAAGAGTGTGTATTCCCCCTTAGAAAAGGTGGCAGGGGGGTTGTTTTTCTCAGCAATCTGCTATCTTTTCAGCGTTCTCTGTGGTGAATAATAGTAACATGTCATGGAAATTAAAACAACAACAAGAATATGAATATCTATACATGCCTGAGTTTGATAGCACAGGCATGGTTGTTCATGGTATTACCACAAGGTCGTGTGGCGATATGTCTCCTGCTGGAGGCAAAGACAACTATCAACACATGGCATCCACCCTTTTTCAATCAGACCCAAGCACTATCTTTGTCTGTCGCCAGATACATGGCAATAATATTTATAAGCCAGAAAAAAGATGTGTTTACCCGCCTGAGGCAGATGCACTCATTACCAACAGAAAGGGAATAACCCTGTCTATCTTTACCGCAGATTGTCTACCTATATTTATCCTTGATCCTGAAAATGGTGCTATTGGTCTGGTACATGCAGGATGGCGAGGAACTATGTCCAGAATAGTACAACGAACCATGGAAGAGATGGGGAAGGCATATCAGACAAATCCATCCTCATGTCTTGCGGGTATTGGTCCTGGTATCTGTGGTAAATGCTATGAGGTTGGGTTGCCGGTAGTTGAATACATGCTCGCAGAATTCAAGGGATTTACACACTTTTTGCAACAAAAGGGAAGGAGACACTCTGGCAAAGGGAGTATCTCTATTAATGGCAAGAATCTACTTAACCTGTCTTCTTTGAATAAGCAACAGATGTTAGAGGCAGGTGTATTGGAAAAAAACATATCTGTCTGTGAATATTGCACAGCAGAAAATAACTCGCTACTTTATTCATATAGAATGGAGGGAGAAAATGCAGGCAGAATGATGTCGGTTTTGAGCTTGCGATGATGTGGGAGAAATTAACCACAAAGGCACAGAGGCACAGAATAGATGACATCTTTGTTTCTTCCTTTCCTTCCTTCCCTTTCTGTCCCTTTCTGTCAAAATCATGGACAAATAGCTTGACAAAATAAATGACATGTGTTATATTACTTGTTGATGTTCAAGAAGATAGGTGTGACAAAATCATGGACATGCTTGGTTAATCTTAGGAGTCGTGATGCGAATGAAAAAGATTGCAGCAATTACAGGAACAAGGGCAGAATATGGTATTTTACGACCTGTTTTTAAGGCAATAGAATCGCATCCACTTTTGAGCCTTTCTCTGATAGTTACAGGCAGTCATCTTTCACCTGCCTTTGGTAACACTATTGATGAGATTGAGAGGGATGGGTTTCAGATTACAGAAAAAATTGATATTATTTCGGAAAGTGATTCAGGCAAGGATACGGCTATATCCATAGGTAAATGTATCATGGGTATGACAGATGCAATCCAGCGGATACAACCGGACATTATCATGGTTCTTGGTGATCGCGGTGAGATGTTAGCTGGTGGGATTGCTGGTGTTTACATGAATATCCCGATTGCCCATCTGCATGGTGGCGAGGTTTCAGGTAGTATTGATGAGGGGATTAGACATGCCATAACCAAGCTTAGCCATATTCATTTCCCTGCAACCAAGGAGAGTGCCAGGAGGATTATCAGGATGGGGGAGGAGAAGGAACGGGTCTTTCTGGTGGGTGCACCCGGTCTGGATTCTATATTGAATGAACAATTAATATCAAGGGAGAGCATAGAAAAACAGTTTGATATTGAAGATGATTTTCTCCTACTTGTTCAGCACCCTGTGGTTACAGAGATTGATGCTGTAGAAAGACAGATACGAACTACCATGGAAGCAGTTATATCCATGGGAATGCAAACAATTGTGCTTTATCCAAATGCAGATCCTGGCTCACAAACAATTATAAAAGTGATTAATGAATTCCATAACCCTCCGATGATTCAAGTAATTAAAAGCCTACCACATAAGAAATATCTGAATCTGATGAAATACGCAAGAGTATTGATTGGAAACTCAAGCAGTGGTATAATCGAGGCACCTTCTTTTCACCGGCCAGTGGTAAATATAGGCACAAGGCAACATGGCAGAGAACGAGCAGCAAATGTTATTGATGTGGATTACGATAAAGAGAAAATTGTTGAGGCAATTATGATTGCTCTTTATAATAAGGAGCTTCATACCCGCATGAGAAGATGCAAAAATCCATATGGTGATGGAATGGCAAGCAAAAGGATTGTGGATGTATTGAGTAATATAAGGATTGACAATAATTTGTTGCAGAAAAGAACTACTTATTAAGGAAAAAATGGTAAACGACGGAGAATTAAAATGGTGAAAAAAATACCTTGCGAGCTTTTTGATTGCACAGATAAATATATTGAACCGTTTGAGGTTGTGGATGTATTTAACAATGACCATATTCTCAAGGGGCATATTTGCCATAAAGATGGACAATGCTACGGAAGTATGTTAATCACCCATATAAATGGTATGCAAACCATTGATGGAGGAATAGTTATTTATGGCACTCCGAAACAGAAGTATCCTTTTGATAAGAATGGTATCTGGCATTTTCCCCCAACCGAGAAAATAACGATTTATGACAAGATTGATGGAACTAATGTATTGGGATTTAAGTATATTTTTAGAGGCAAAGAATATGTGAGTTATAAATTGAGGCTTACTCCGGTTGTAAGAAATTCAAGGTTTGGGAATTTTTTAGATATGTGGAGAAAGATGTTAGCGAAATATCCTATTTCAGAACGGATAAAAGACCACACTTCTTACAATTTCAGTTTTGAATTATATGGAAATAGCAATAAACATTTGATAGAATATGATGTTCTTTTAGATACAGCATTGCTTTTTATCATCAATAATCAGACAGGCGAGATTATTGATTTAGATACAGCTAATTTATGTTTTTCCGGTATCCCTCAAGCAAAAAAGGAAGTCAGCATAAATAAAAAGACAGATTTGGCCTCTTATTATAGAAAGCTACAGGAGGAAAAAGAAGCCAGAATAACAAAATTAGAAGATGGAAGTTTGAAAGGAAGTGAAGGGTCTGTTTGGTATCTACACACTATAGATGGCAAGGTTATACAGTTTAAGATGAAACCAGAGTCCGTTGAACAGATACATTGGGCAAAGGGGTTAGACAAGAATATTATTCTGGCAACCGTTATGAATTGTTATGAGAATACGGATATTGTTGATTTTGAAGCAGTGAAAAAGTTATTGCTGGAGGAATTCTCAGAAAGGACTATTGAAGATTCAGCAAGGTTAATAGATATTTGCATCAAAGAGATAGATAAACGAATTAAATTTGAGGAAGAAATTATGTCTTTTTATAGGACACATCAATTAGATATTAAAACAGATAAAGTGGCTACGATGCGGGTTTTTAGTAAAGAATATCCTAAGGATGTTATGAGGAAGATATTTGGAATTTTGGGGAAATTGGGGTGAAATTGATAGCATGGAGGCTTCTGGGTACGCCGATAGGAGAGGCAAATATTACATGTCAAAACAAAATGGTAGGAGATGATAGAATATGAAATTGTGGGATGGTTCATCTTTGTTTGAAAGCTTGCGGTTAGCTGAGAGTGCAAAATTCCCCCTTAGAAAAGGGGGTTAGGGGGTTGTATTCTGTAGATGATGTCCCTTGCCCGAAAGAAATCATAGGAAAAACGATAAAGGTGAACCGTCCCGAATACGGGACGGTTCACCTTTGTGTGAAAGCTTGCGGTAAGTTGAGAGTGCAATATTCCCCCTTAGAAAAGGGGGTCAGGGGGTTGTATTCTGTAGATGATGTCCCTTGCCCGAAAGAAATCATACGAAAAACGATAAAAATGAACTGTCCCAAGAATACCATATTTTGAAATAAATGTCAAGAAGTTTTTTAGAGGGATATCCTGTTAATCCTGTCAAAAAATTATATGGCTGAACTGTTACAAAAGATCCAAGGTTTTGATGAAAATACAGTCATCTCTATAATACAAAGACGCTTACACTAAATTTTTAGCTGGTGGTAAGGGGAATATTAAAAATGAAAGGATGGTGTTAAAAATGTCTGATTCACACACTCGATTTGAAGACTGGGAATATCCAGAGATTAAGGAAGGGGAATTAACTAAGTATAATTGGATAGTGCAGCATAAAGATAAACTAAAACTGGGCTATAAAACAGATATTGGTGCCTTTACATATCTTAATGCAAAATATGGGATTGTGATTGAAGATCTTGTTCAGATAGGCTCTCATTGCTCCATTTATTCTGTTTCTACCATTGATAATAAAAAGGGTATGGTAACATTAAAAAGAAATTGTAAGATTGGTAGTCATAGCGTTGTTATGCCTGGTGTAACTGTTGGTGAAAACTCTGTTGTTGGTGCCTGTAGCTTTGTAAATCAAGATGTTCTGGATAATCAGGTTGTAGCTGGAACACCTATTAAGTTGATTAAAACGATACAGGCTGTAACAAAAGGCAAGTAACAAGTGATGTGTTTTGAAGAACTCTTCCCAAGAAACAAGAAAATGGTTGACATTTTCTCAAGGGATTACGAGATTAAAATCTTCTAAACTCTCTTCTTGGCTGGCTGTCTCTGTCTCCGCCGCCGCTTCGACCGCCGCCACCATAACCGCCACCACCTCTTTCATCTCTGCTTTTTGGTGGTCTGGCTTCATCAACTCTTAATGTCCGTCCTGAAAAATCGGAACCATTCAAGGCTTCCTTAGCCTTATTTGCTTCTTCGGGGCTTGACATTTCAACAAACCCAAAACCCTTGCCTTCGATAATATTTACTTGACTGACCTCTCCATAAGCTGAAAACAATTCTCTCAATTGCTCATTTGTCACGGAATATGTGAGGTTTCCTACATACATTCTACTTCCCATTCTTTCTTTCCTCCTGAACTTAGGTAAATTCGGTCTAATAATGTTTCTTTAGAGACAGATAAACAAGATTGTCGTTCCAATCCTCCACGAAAGACATTATAAGTACCATAACTGTTAAAGATTTTCACCCCCTTGATATTTTGTCAACCATTTCTTATATCTATATTATCATAGAATGTGGAAAAAGTCAAGTAAAATATATTAATATTTTTGGCTTTACTGGGAATTGTGTGGATGAGATTCAATTTCCCACAATAGAACAAAATAGCTATCCTGGGACAGTAGAGCCAAAAGTTTAATAACAACTCCAAACTCTCCTTCAACCCTGTCTTATTGCCTCACAAGGTGAAATTGATGCTGCCATCACAGCCGGATAATATCCACAAAGCCCAAGTGATAGGAATTTGCTTTTCTGCCCATTTTAGATAGGTGTGTAATATTCTGTCACTATTAGAGAAAAGTGAATATTGGTATATAGTTTCTGAATTATAGCATATGATTAATTATTTTGTCAAGTGAAAAATTGGCGGAA
>JAZDHC010000228.1:0-11853 GCA_043806395.1 Candidatus Desantisiibacteriota bacterium
AATCCAAAAAATAGCAAAAAAATAGACCATAGAGAATGAAGATATATAAAAATTAGCCTTTTTACGAAAGAGTCAAAGAGCCATTTTTAAACATTTTGGTTTATAAACAACAATCTCACCCAAAGGGTGCGAAATATGGGAATTTATTATTGCTCTCAAATATAAAGGGGAAGAAGAATATCGGTATCTTGTTGCCAGTGATATGAGTTGGAGAACGATGGATATTGTCCAAGCATATACCTTGCGGTGGCTTGTATAGGTTTTCTTTCAGGACTGGAAGTCATATGAAGGATGGGGACGGTTGACCAAACAACCTGACGAAGAAGGATCTTGCAGGGGCTTGATCCTGAGTCTATTGGTAGATCACTGTCTCCTCCTTCACCCTGATCAACTTGCCCGATTAGAAAACAAACTGCCTGCTTGCACAGTGGGAAGCCTACAAGAAAAGATCAAGGCAGAAAGCTTGATTCAATCTATCAAGAAGATAGTTTTCTCTCCAAATGCTGAAGAGATTCTGAAAAAGTTGACCGAAACGGTAAAAGATTTGTTTGTATTAGCCTCTTCCAAAAAACATATGATTGGTCGAGATTTGGGACATTTGGAACTAACTCCTGCATTGAAGCATAGAGCAGCATATTGTCTTGCTTAAACCGATTCGGGGGTTCTTTGATAGCGTAGTGTTAAAAAAACTTGAACATCGAGTGATATGATTCACAATCCTGAGCCCATGGAAGACAGAACAATTTATTCGATGCTAAAAGCCTGTCGACAGGTTGTTACGGAACTAAAGTTGTCGTAGGGACAGGGCTCGTCCCTGTCCGTAAAACGCACCAAACGATCACAAATGTAACGAATAATCAACAGACGGACACCCACAAGGGGATGTCCCTACAGAATACGAACAACATATTGCATGTATTTCATGCCAAATTCCTATTCCGTAACAGCCTGTCGATGTTCCCTATTAACCTTTTTTCCTCTTTCCTCTATTAGCTCTACATATAGTTTCTCGATTCTCTCCAATCTTGCCTTAAAGGAAAACCTTTCGCATATTATTTGCCTCCCCTGTTTTCCCATCTCCCTTGCCACATCCTTATTTTTCAGAAGATATATAATCTTTTCACTTAACCCCAAAGCATCTTGTGGCTGAAGAAGAAAACCATTTATTTCATTAGTAATTACCTCTCCATTTCCGCCAACATCTGTAGCTACAACAGGTATTTCCATAGCTTGAGACTCTAATAGTGTATTGGCAAGTCCCTCTGTTAATGAGGGAAGAGCAAACACATCAAGGCTATTATAAATATTTTTAGTATCACTTTTTTGTCCTAAAAATATAACATTTTTTTCAATCCCCAAATGTTTTGCATAAGATTTCAGTTTATTTTCCTCTTGTTTTCTATATTCTTTACCTACAATTAAAAATTTCACCTCTGGAATCTCTTTTATTACTAATACTACAGCCTCTAACAGCGTATCTAACCCTTTTTCAGGCGATATCCGTCCAATAGCTCCTACTAAGGGTGTATCTTCCTTCAATGAAAGTTCCCTTCTAATATCCTCTCTGCCTTCATATCTTCTCCACTCATCAATATCTATGGCATTATGAATAACCGTTATTTTATTCTCAAGAACACCTCTTTTAATCAGTTTATTTTTATTCGATTCGCATACTGCAATTACCCTGTCAAACATTTTTATAGCATAAAAATCCAGCCAGTTATAACATTTATGCCTTATTAGGCTTACCCTCACATCAACCCATCCATGTGCTGTAGTAAGCAATATCAAATTTTTATTTATCTTACCAAGAAACCATCCTAAAATATTTGTTTTATACTCATGGGTATGGAGAATATCTATATTATATTTTTTTATTATCCTGTTTAAATAAACAAGAGCCTTAAAATCTATCTTTCCTCTCTCGTTTACCTCTATAAAATCTAAATTCATATCCTTAGCCATCTCTGTAATCTTAAATTCAACATCATCCGCACTTTTAAGATATACTACTTTTATATTGAATCGTTCCTTATCATGCTGCTTAGCAGATAAAAGAATTGTTTTATCTGGTCCACTTCCAGTAGCTTGGGTACTTCTAAATTCCATAATATTTATTTTTCTCATTTTATCTCTCCCTGTATAATTTCATATAAATAACGAGAAGCCTCTTCAGCCCATAATTAACTTTACATATGCCACCAAGACACCAAGAAAGACAAAAATTAAATCAACACTTTATGTAACTTTGAACCTTCGTGCTTTTGTGGCAAATTAAATGTCAACTATTTTAGTAGAGAGTAATTCTCTTAATTTGTGTCTCATTTGTGTTTATTCGTGGTTATTTTTTTGAACCATGCCACTTTTTTCTATTCAGTTGAGGAGAGGAATGTAGGTTTTACAAAGGTTTCACATACCTTTATAAAATCTTCTACCACTTTTTCCCAGCGAAAATGTTCATAAACATATTGACAAGCTCTCTCCCCAATATGTTTTCGCTCTTTAGGATCTCTCAACAACTTAACAACTTGAGATGCAAATTGTTCTGTTTCATCAGCAAAAAGAATATGTTCTCCATGAATTAACGGTAACCCTTCGGCTCCAATTGATGTAGAAACAATTGCTTTTCCCATGGCCATTGCTTCATATATCTTTATACGTGTTCCTCCACCAATACGGATAGGGACAATAAAAACTGCACTTTCAGCAATATACTGTCTCGTATCTTTCACCCAACCTGTAATTTCTATATCATGGAAATTTTGTACAAATTTTTGAAATTTTGGCGAAGGGTTTTTCCCCACTATTATCAACCGTATATTTGGCTCTTTATTTTTTATTAAGGGAAATATTTCTTTAATAAAATAAAACATAGCATCTTCATTGGGGAGCCAATCCATTGTACCTACATAGACCAGTTGCTTTTTTTCTTCTACATTTTTCATGGGGAAATAATAATCTGTATCTACTCCAGGGGAAACAGGATAAACATTATTTATACCAAACCATTCTTTCATCCGTTTTTTTTCTTCTTCTGACATAGCAATAACTGCATCAAATCGAGAAAGCATTTTTTTTTCATAATAAAACATCTTTTTATACTGCAACCACCAAAATAACTTTGAAAACAGATCTGTTGATTCGTCTAAATGACGTTTAGCAATAATTGTCTCTACATTATGTTGACAAAGCAATACAGGAATATTTTGAACTTTCCTGAAATTAAGGGTTGATTGCATAAAATCACAAACAGCTATATCATATTCACCTATAGCCAATTCATTTAATACAGCTTGTTCTAATTCAGGGGAGTAATCATTCAATACTGTTATCGGATATCGTGAAAAAGATTTTTTAAATATTTTCCAATAAAATTCTTTTGTAAATCGTTTAGTCTCTATCCATGGAACTGAAATAAACTTATCACATAGAGAAAACATTTTGTTAACATACTGACCATCTTTAGAAAATTCTACATTACTTATTACTGTTAAAAAAAACCTTTTTTTTAACTGCTCCAAAATTTTACCCGTACGAATAGTCCCTCCAGTATCCATAGGAAATAAAAATCGTTGCGAAAGAAATATAATTTTCAAAGGCTTGCCATTATTTTTAACCATTTATCTTTCCTTTCCTTTATTTTTTTGACCTGAACAATTAGAAATTAAACAGTTAATTCCCAATTCAAATCTATCGTTTTCTTAAAAATCTGGACGGTGTCTTGCTTTACCGTGAATTGTAATTTTTCATTCAATGATTAAGCTACTTTTCCTCCTGACAATCCTTCCCGGGACACCAACCACTACACAATTATCCGGGATGGATTCAATTACTACAGCATTAGCCCCTATCTGACAATTGCTACCAATGGTAATATCCCCAAGTATTTTAGCCCCAGCACCAATAAAAACATTGTTGCCAATCCAGGGAGCTTTCAATGGATTCCCCCTATCTCCAATGGTTACCCCTTGATGAAGCGTACAGTTCTCTCCAATCGTTGCTGCAGAATGAATAATAATTCCCCCAAAATGATGGATGCGTAACCCCTTACCAATCTTTACTCCAGCGGGAATGGAAATTCCTGTAGTAATTTCAATAAACCTCTCAAGTAAAAATCGTAAGGGATGAATGGGGACATTCTTTAGCATACACCATCTTGCAAACCTATATACCAAAATAGCCTGAAATCCCTGAGACAAAAGGGCACTAATCAACATCCTTGTTTTACCTCGCTGCTCTCCTTCTGCAGAGGTCATCCTTTTAAGATCAGCCTTAATATTATAAAACATACCTACCTTCCCTCACCATCTTAATCTGCAGACTTGCTCCACTTCTTTATAAACCCCTGCTCCCCCTCAATAAAATACCGATACCACATCTCAAACACCAACAGCTCCCATATTCGTGTGGTATGATCTGCTACCTTTTCCTGATGATTTTTCCACATTTTTTCAACATAATTAGGGTTGAAATATCCCCTTTGCCGTGTCTTTGAATCAAAGAGGATATCTTCAGCAAACCCCTTTAATTCTCCCCTGAGCCATCCAACAAGCGGTGGTTCAAATCCTTGTTTCCTCTTTTCTATAACATCCATGGGAACAAGTTTTGAAATAGCCTTTTTAAGGATATATTTTGTATTCCTTCCTGTCGTTCCCTTGATCTTAAATCTCTCTGGTATTCTTCCGACAAAATCCATCAATTCTTTATCAAGAAATGGCTTAACTGTTTCCAATCCTACTGCCATACTTGCCCTGTCCACCTTTGTCATCAGATTATCCATCAAAAATGTCTTTACATCTACATAAAAGATTTTATCCAGAAAATCTATAGCTGTAGTTTTTTTGAAAAAACCTTCAGAAACACCTAATGCACAAGACATTTCCTGACTTTTGCGAAGATCGTTTATATACAATTCCCTTTTAACATCCTCTGTAAAATAAGCCCCACGAATTCCAAACTCTTTTTCTAAAGGATATGACTCCATCTTTATAAGCCTTTTTATTCTATCCAGATTACTTTTATCCACCACATCTAATGGGAAATTGTGAGTAATTGCAGCCAGTATAGTTGTTCTTAAAAAGTCTGGAATAGGCAATCGTTTTCTTCTTATCTGCTCTTTTAGATGATGACCACTCCCCCCAAGGAGTTGATCTGGACCATCCCCGGTAAAAACAGCCTTAACATGTTCCTTAGTTGCCTTTGAGCCATAATATGTAGGAATGGCTGAGGCATCAGCAAATGGTTCATCATAATGCCATACAAAATCCGGCAACATGGATAATGCCATTTCTGTGGTTACCTCTACCTCATGGTGTTCTGTACCAAAATGCTCGGCAACAATTCGAGCATAAGGAAATTCACTGAATTCTTCCTCCTTAAACCCTACAACAAAGGTTTTGAGTGGACGGTCAAGCATGGCACTTAACATGCCTACAATCGTACTTGAATCTGTTCCCCCACTTAAAAAAGCTCCAAATGAAATATCTTTAACCCGTGCCAACCTGGTTTGCACAGAGTTCTTTATCAATTCATATAAATGTTCGGCACAATAAGATTCAGACTTTTCTGGGACTCCATACCTGAAATCCCAATATTCTGATACAAGGGTCTTGCCATTAGAACAAACAAGAAAACACCCGGGCTCTAATTTTTTTACCCCCTTCAGTATACAATAATCAGCAGGGATATAACTATAGGTCAGGAATACATCCAATGCCTCCATTGAAACCTCTGGCTTTATTTCATCACATTCCAATATTGATTTAAGTTCTGAGCCAAATACAATCCTTTTATCCTCTAAAAGATAATACAAGGGTTTTTGTCCTGCATGATCCCTTGCCAATAGAAGCTTTTTTTGCTTATTATCCCATAAGGCAAAGGCAAAGGTGCCCTCTAATTTAGCTACACAATTATCCCCAAGTTCTTCATAAAGATGCACAATAATTTCAGCAGAGCTATTTGTAAAAACACTATGCCCTTTTTTAACAACAAAATCCTTTATGTCAACATAATTCCAAATTTCTCCATCAAGCACCACACAAATAGATTTATCTTCATTATAAACAGGCTGCTGGACGCTGTCTGCCACATAGAGACAATTCACCCCAAGACTAAGATTATTATTTACGAATATCCCTTCATAATCAGAACCTCGATGTTTCATTACAGATGACATCCTTTTGACAATATTCTCGTTCACCTTTTTTTCTCTATCAAAATTAAGCACACCACATATTGAACCCATTTTATTTACCTCCTTCTAAATATATCATAAATTCCACTTATTTCCATAAGAAAAAGTGCGTTAGAAAATCTACCAAACGGATTAATACACACATCCTCTCCAATATCCCTTCGTTTTAAGGCAAAAAGGTCGCATCCCGGAACATTATCACCTGTAATTATAGAACATGCCCCTTGAAACCCACTCTCTTCCACTATATTTTTACACTCATCACTAAATCGACCATCAGGATAAGCAAAGGATAACACCTTACTATTTATGTGTTTTTCAATAATATCCTTTGATTCTTTGATCTCTGCTTCTCTTTCTGACAACACTAATGTTGTCAGAAACCTGTGCGATTTGGTATGAGCACCAAAGGATATTCCCTTAAGTATCATCTCTCTTACCTGTCCCCAGGTAAGCATCAAAGCAGCTATTTCTACAGAACACTCAATATCTTCCTTCAGACGAGCAATTGCTGCATTTCTGGTATCCTCATCCATTTTTTTTAATGTTGAGAGAATTTCGTTTATCAGTGTTACCTTATTGTCAGAAATCCCGGTCTCCTTTAATGTTCGAAACAATTCTGTTTGTAAAAATGCATCCCAGCTCTCCTCCAGAAGCATTCCAACCTCATCTGTCCACAATAACCTGTTGCTATCAATATAATCTGCGGTTAAGAATATAGTAGCTGGTAGATTACATTCTCTTAAAACAGGGAATGCATTTTCATAATTATCCATATATCCATCATCAAAGGTAATCACCATGTTATGATTTGACAATTGCCTCTCTTTTTGAAGCAAATCCATTGCCTTTTCTAACGAAATAACCTTATGTTCTTGCAATACCTTCATCTGCTTTTCAAATGTAGAAACAGAAATCGCAACCGCAGGGCGATAATAATCCTTCATCCTTGTATCATCAAGTACTCGATGATAACATAGGATAGTAATCCGGCCCTTTCTTAAAGATTTGACCAACCAGAGCAACCCGGTGTAACCTATTATAATACCAATAATCCATTTAATTATCAATTTCATATCGAAAGTTCTCCCATACTTAAACCACGCTTCTTTCCATACCATGCAAGATATAATTCTTCGTAAGATTTTACCATCTTTTCTATGCTGAACTCTTTCTTTGCCCTCCTAAAGCCAGCCTTCCCCATTTTTCTTCTTTTTTCATCATCTCGCAAGAGAGTACTTATTGCTGCCACCAATACTGAAGCATCTCCGGGTTGAATTAAAATACCTGTTTCTCCATCTATCACCAATTCCGAATTACCCCCTACATTTGTAGCAACAACAGGTAATCCTGCAGACATAGCTTCTAGAATTGTATTCGACAATCCCTCGCTCTTTGAAGGCAAAACAAACATATCCATGATTTTTAACAATTCAGCAACATCATTCCGTTCACCAAGAAAAATAACATGGTTGCCTAATCCTAATTCAGACACAAGCAATTCTAATTCTCCTCTTATTTGTCCATCTCCAATCAACAAAAACTTAACTTGAGGAAATTCCTTCAAAATCCCTTCAGCAGACTTAATAAAAACATCAAAATTCTTTACCGGATCCAATCTTCCAACAGTTCCAACTAAAACATCTCCTTGTTCAACACCAATTTCTCTTTTCTTCTGCTCATTTTCTACACAAACATCGGGAAATTCAACCCCATTATGAACACAAACTATTTGTTTCTCATTAAGCCTTGTGATATTTATCAATCCTCTCTTTAAGTCCTCAGAAACAGTAACTATTTTGTCAATAAATGGTGCTAATAACCTTCGTGTCCATACCCTTCTCTTTTTTATCTCAAAAAAATCGTCTATATTCTTTCCATGTTCGCTGTAAATAACCACTGGAACCCCAGCTATTCTGGCACCAAGAACCCCATCAAAAAGGGCAGGCCAGCCCTTAGCATGAAGGATATCTATTCTTTGTTCCTTGAACAGTTTTGCCAATCTTAGGAAAAGAAACGGCTCATGAGACTCTCCTGTCTTCATGTCAAATATTTTTACCCCTTCTTTCTTAATTAATTTCAAAGAATATCCTAATCCTGAAAGACAACAAATAGATGGCTCAAATATCTCTGGATTCATATTATTTATTAAGGTACTCGTACCTTTTTCCAGCCCCCCTGTTTCTAAAGAATGAAGCAGGTGCATAACTCGAACAGTATTCATTTCAATCACCTATTTTTGAAGACTTAACAATGTTTTTTAAGGATACACTTAAGGCATAGAAAAAATATGGTAGTACATAATATACTCTGTTTCCAAACATCCAATACAATAAGAATCCATACAATGAAATCTCAAGGGCAAAGGCTATATTTTTAACTTGAATTCCATCAATTTCAAAAGGAGCATGTTTTCTCACAAATCTTAAATCCTTAAGTATTAAGAAAATAAATCCCATATAAAATAAAAAACCAATAATTCCTGTTTCACTCAAGAGCTGGATATATGTATTATGAGATACCCTTACATTAGTCCCTGTTCCTTGATAATATTTTTTACACATATAACGAAAATTGTCTGGTCCTACCCCCAAAACAGGATAATCTTTCCACATTCTCCATCCAGTCTTATAGAGTTCTACTCTTACAGAGGCAGATCCTTCTTGATCACAGTGCTCCAATGTCTTCATTCTTCCCCAATATTGTGAGGGAGCAAAGATTAAGGCAATTAGAACAACTATTCCTACAGAGATTAAAACCTTTGGAGACAGCTTTGTCTTGAAAAGAATTAAGATTATCATTAATGCCACTTGAAGACTTGCTCCCCGGGAGCTTGCAATAACAATACAAAATATTATAGGAAAAATTAAAAAAGCAAACATTTTTTCCCATTTCTTCTTACTAAAAAATTTATAAAAAAGAAAGGGAATTACCATGGCTATCGCAGATGATAGTTCATTAGAACCTTTAATCTGTGCTTCCCCTATATTTTCGAGCCTATTAGCTCCTTCTAAAAAATAAGACCTGCATCCTTGAAGAGCCAAATATCCACAAGGAATTGCAATTAACCAAAACACAATATTTAGTCGTTTAGGAGAATTTATCAAATTAACAAATACAAAAAAAATAATAATTAATTCAATAAAATCTTTATTTGATTTCCAACTTACTGCAGGAAATTCTGCATAAAAAGAAGAGAAAACCATTGTTATTAACATCATTATTAATATCCATACCTGAGGAGGACAGACAACAGATATGTTTCGAGTAGTTAGCATCTTTAATAACCAACTCACGGCTGTAAGCAGCATAAATACCAAAAGTGGATGCATCCACTTTAAACCTGCCATATACCACACACTACCAGGAAGAAAAAAATATACCCAAACAGTTCCTATTATCCCTATAAATGGATTAATAAAAATCCCTACAATTCCTATAATAAATATAGCCATAATCAAGCTACCACGAATAGACTCTGTGAATAATAACATCCACCCTATCACCAAAGAAATAATCATCAAAAAAATCCCATATATTCCATATAATGGGTTTTCTCTGTTTTCTTCTTGCCATGTTTTTATCTCTTCTAAAATATTTTTTATGGATTTACCGAACAACACCCTTCTCCTTATAGTTAAACCATAATTCTTTTACCTTCTCTTTTTCCTTTTCATCATAAAAATTAAAGAAATAGAGTAAAACTGGAAAGGTCATAGCTAATAAACTTTTTACTATTAAGGAAAGCCAGAGAGACATTACAGGAAGAAAAAGACTAACTAAATATATTAGTATTGCTGCCAACAGCATCTTCAAGATTCTCTTAAATTCATATGAAATAGGATAAAATATCTGTGAGATAAACCAAGCAGTAGCTGCCATGGAAAAATAAGACAATATTTTAAGCATTCCTGCCCCTATCATACCATACATGGGAATTATTATCCAGCTTAATATTACCGTAAAAACAATAGGTACCCATACTGTAAGAGGAACCCATTTGGTTTTTTTCTCCAAATAGAGACCAACTCGAAGGACATAATTTGCTCCAAAAAATAAACAGCTTATAGCGATTAAAGGAACTACTTTATAAGCTTCAATAAACTCCTTTCCAGCTACAATACCTATAATATCCTTAATTAAAAGAATCAGCCATAATGTCAAAAATATTAATACAAACTCAAAATAAGTTAATATTCTGGCATATATTTCCTTAGCATCTTCCCTTCCAGCTATTTCAAACCTAAAAGCAACCCAAATCATTGTAAAGGGCTGACCTATTAAGGTATTTAATAACATGCCAAATTTAGATCCAAGGGCATATATTCCAACCATTCCTAAAGAACAAAACCTATTAAGAAAAAATCTATCAAGATAATTCAAGAGATACATCCCTAAGTCAGCAGGTATCAAAGGCACCCCAAACAGAAACATTTCTTTAAGCTTAGAATATGAGAAAGAAATACCCACATCTCTAACTGTATAATAAATTAAATATCCAGAAGAGACAACTCCTACAATTATTCCACTATATAATACCCCTAAGATTCCTATATGAAGGAAAACTATAAAATATATATTAAGCACCAAACCCAAAAACATCCGTAAAATTGAAATCGTAACATAAAAAGTCGAGACCTCTTTAACCCTTAAATAAGCAAACGGAGTACTCAAACAAGCCTCAAAAATCAGAGTAATAAAACTAAGTTGAAAATAATATGTATATGTATCTGTTTTAAAAAATGCTGTGGAGAATTGCCTGCTAAAAACAAGGAGAATCAGACTACCAAGCAATCCAGTTAATATATTAAAAATTAGTGCCGAGCTTACCACCTCCTTTTTATCATTTTCATCCTTATAATAAAAATAATACTTACTTACTGCAGCAGCAAAGCCGGCTATCAAAACTGTACTTATGATACAAACATTTAAATCAAGAATCTCTATAAGTCCATACTCTTTAGGGTTCAAATATCGAGTATAGATAGGGACCATTAAAAAACCCATTAATCGGCCGACAATACTCCCTATCCCATAAACTACAGAATGACCCAAAAATCTTTTTAATTCCTTAAACATACATTTTTATCCCTTCCTCCAATACCAATTCCACATCTGGGTAAAGATCATCAAATCCTCAAAATCTACTTTCCCATCTGGTTGAGTAATCAAATCAGGTGATTGTCCTGAAGTTGTGTTTATTGCCCCAGCAATATCACCGCGAAGATCACCTTGATTGGATTGATAGGCATTCCAATATATTGTAAACCACACCAAATCCTCAAAGTCTATTATCCCATCAGGCACTTCCTTATTTTTTTGACCAAAGTCACACAATAGTTTTAGTGGAATAGGGTCATTTTGTTTTCTATTAGTAATAAAACTATATATTGGAGAGGTCACTTTGGAAAAGTTACGAAAATTCACATCAAGTTTATAATAATACTTAGTGTTCGGATCTAATTTTCTTAATACTATTCCCCAACTGCCATATTCTGTTCTTATTGACTTAGATAAGCTACTGGAAGATTTACCATAAAATATCTCTATATTTAAAACAGGATTGTTGCTTGCATTAAACAAATAATACGGTCCTGGCCAGGTAAGGAAGGTAATGACAGCACTATTTTCATCTACGGGATAAGCATTAACCCCAGATA
>JAZDHC010000229.1:0-2193 GCA_043806395.1 Candidatus Desantisiibacteriota bacterium
CACCTCTAAAAACCCACTAAAGCCGCGCTGGCAGCGTTGCAAAGCTGCTCAAAATGCTCATTTACCACTTGTAAACTGCGCTTTTTCGCATCTTTGCGCCTTGCCATCATCGACTTGATTGAGTTTTTAGAGGCGCCCATAAGGTTGTTGGGCAGCGAACATTTTGCTTGCACCACAAAGGGAGTCTGAAAAATGGCTAAAAAAAATGAAAAGGGACAATTAGCCTTAATTCTAATTATTTTTGTTTCATTAGCTCTTTTTATGTTAGCTGCCTCTTTCCATCTACTATCTAAGAGTGGGGTTAGTAATGCTATGTTAGAGGAGGGATTCTCTGTTGCTCTGCCATTAGCAGAGGCAGGGGTAGAAAGGGCTATCTGGCGTTTATCTCAAGACTCAAACTGGCGACAGGGTTATGGAGACCCAGCAGGAAATGGAGAACCATTCTATTGCTCCTCTCAAAATCCATCCAGAGAGATAGGCAGATATTGGGTAACCCTGAATACGGTTTTTACCACCCCAACTTATCTCATTGTACGAATTACTTCCATGGCAAAGGTTAAGAGTCTAATGATATTTGGTATAGGCTTAAGTAGAGGGGCTACCAAGAAGATAGAAAGATTAATAAGAATAAATCTTACCAGCCTACCTATTGGCCCACACAATGCTATTACCACAGGAGGAGAACTGTCTCTTGGGGCTAGCAGTGATATTTATGGAAATATCCGGGCAAATGGTACTATTTCTATTGATGCCAACACAGATGTCTATCCTGATCCTTTCTATCACGAAGGTAGAGTTCTAACCTGTAAGGATATTCAGATAGGTGCCAACCTCAATCTTCATAAAGGCAGTGCAACTGATTTGCAGGATGTTAGAGCCAGAGGAACTATTACCAATAGCGATAAAATAAACGGGACAAATAGTGGCATTGTTGCGAATGATACCACCTCAGCTACAGATCTGTTAATTAATGATGGTAGTATTGCTCCGGGTGCAACTGGGACATATATCCCTAATCCGGCTATGGCTGAGATTAACAGGGCAATTACAAAGACTCATAGCGAAACAGTGATTAATGAGAACTTTGACCTGTCCGGTGGTGTCCATCTCTTCCCTAATGGGATTGAGTTTAAGAAAAAGATTACTGGAACTGGAACAATTATTGTAACTAATGGACATAATGCAAAATTCTCTAATCCTCTTGGAGATGAACAGAATCCGGTTGAGATGAATATCATTGTTATAAGCGGTACTGATGGGGTGATTGGTAATGGTGATATTGAATTTGATGCAAATACCCATATCAAAGGCTTGATTTATTGCCATCATAATATCATAAGTAATGCTAATTTTTCTGTTGCCGGTGCTGTAATATGTTATAAGGGTGATGTGGTAATTGCCAAGGCACATACAAAGTATATCCTGAACCCAACCTTTCCTGTTAATCCGCCTGGCTTTAGCAATTGGTGGGATCCTACTGGCAATGGAGGGGGGGAAACAGGCACTGTTACAGAGCTTTCCTACAAAGAGGTGTTTTGAATGAGAAGAAAGGAATATTTGTCATTCCTGCGAAGGCAGGAATCCAGAGGCACAGATACACAAAGGCACAGACTGGAAAAAGGGGTAACCCTGATAGAGATACTGATAGCAGGAATTATTCTAACTGTTACAGTAATAACCGTACAACAGATATTTTTTGCCGGTTCAAGAAATGTTGTCAGTACAGCTAATAATACCATTGCTGTCAGCTTATGTCAGGAGGGCTTAGAGATAATCAGGGAAATGGATACTCAAAATATTCCGACAGGAACTTTTCCTCCAGATGCTTCGCCAAATTTTCCTCTGGCAACCTATGGGACAGTAACCGTTGGTATGAGAAATGGGACAAGAACCGTATCTGTCCGGGCAATTACAGACACTGAAGCTATTGGTACTGCCACAAGTTATCTGGAGATAATGGTAAAGATTGACTGGGAAGAGGCGGGAAGGATAAAAACACGATACTTAGTTACATATAAAAGGTAATGTAACAGTTCAGGTTGTTTAGGCTGTAGTGTCTCGTCAACTCTTAATTGTCGGTAGGCAGTAATTCTCATTATGAACCGCAGAGACGCAGAGTCGCAGAGAATTTTATATGCTTCACTCAGCGTTTCTTCTCTGCGACTCTGCGTCTCTGCGGTGGAAAAATATCAA
>JAZDHC010000230.1:0-3918 GCA_043806395.1 Candidatus Desantisiibacteriota bacterium
TATTTTTCCACCGCAGAGACGCAGAGTCGCAGAGAAGAAACGCTGAATGAAGCATATAAATTCTCTGCGACTCTGCGTCTCTGCGGTTCATAATGAGAATTACTGCCTACCGACAATTAAGAGTTGTTGAGACAGTAGGCTATAGGCTATAGGTATTAGTCTTTACCTACAGCCTAACAGTCTACAGCCTAATAGCCTTTTTCATAACAGCCTATCCTTCAACCTCATACTCCTCTCCAAACAAAGTGTCTTCTATCCCTTTAACCTCTAAATATTGAGCCTTTGCCCCTTGCAAGACATTGCCAAATTCATCTATATTTTTTTCCAACTCTTCCTTAGTATTAGAGTTAGTCCATATTTCCATAATTTTTTCCTCAAATTCTATCTCAGTCTCCATATCCCCCAAAAGCATATCCATTTCACCAATCACCAATTCAAACATATTTATCTTTTCATCCAGCAGCTTGAGGATATAGGCTTCAATGGTATCCTGACTGGAAAGGTTATAAATATATGTTTCACATTTTTGTCCAACACGATGGATGCGTCCGATTCTTTGTTCTATCTTCATGGGATTCCATGGCAGGTCATAGTTCACCATCTTATGGCAAAATTGCAGATTTCTTCCCTCCCCTCCTGCCTCAGTAGAAATAAGAACCCTGCTTGAGCCTTGAAATTCTTTTATACTTGCCTCCTTTTCAGCAGCAGACATCTTTCCATTAAAAAGTGAGGCTTGAATCCCTGCCTTATCAAGATAGCTATTCATAAAATTCTGGGTCTCTAAAAAGTGGGTAAAGACAAGATACTTATCCGAGGTAGAGGCAATTATCTTTCTCAAGGCTTCTACCTTTACATTCTCCTTGGTAGCCTGTGCCAATTCATAGATATCTGAAAATCCCTGATGAATTTCCTTCGGAAGGTGAGGGTTTTGAATAATCTTTTGTAGCGTTGGCAACACCGAGGAAATACTGCTGCCCACCTCTCGTTGAATTGTTAAAAGAATGAGTTTATTTAAGACAGAAGGGGTTTGGTAAAGTTGTCTTACCATGTTTGAAATCCCTTGATAGACAAGCATTTCCTGGGAAGAAAGGGTAAGGTTTATGGTTTTAGCATATCGCCGGGGGAGTTTGAGATCCACATTGCTTCTGGTATTTCTAATCATAACCTCAGAGATTAACTCCCTTAGTCGTTCCCTGTTTTTTGGCTGTTTAGAATTTCCACGGGTGACAAATTCCTTCCTGAAGTTAGCTATCGTATCCAACTGACCGGGTTTCAGAATAGTAATCATATTATATATATCTTCTATGCTATTTTGAACGGGTGTGGCTGTTAAAAGAAGGATAAACTTTTTTTTAATGCTACTCACAAACTTCCAACCAAGACTGGCACTTGACCTTAAGTGATGTGCCTCATCGACAATTATAAGATCGTATTCTATACTATGAATAATCTCTTGATGGAGTTTACCCTTTGCCAGATTAAGAGAGGCAATTATCAAGGGGAAATTCTGCCAGAAATCCTTGTCTCTCCTAAAAGCCATATCTTCAGTGGTGACAAATTCTAATCCAAATTTACATGACATCTCTTCCTTCCACTGAGAGACAAGGGAGGGAACGGTAAGGATAAGCACTCGATTAACCAACCCTCTAATGATATACTCCTTCATGATTAATCCGGCTTCAATCGTCTTGCCCAGGCCAACCTCATCAGCCAGGATTGCCCTGCCACTAAATCGCCCCAGTACCCTTCTGGCTGTATCGATTTGATATGAATAGTGGTCGATATTAATGGATTCCAGACAAAGAAGTGTGTCAAAGCCCTGAAGTAAAGAAAGTTGTTGCCCCTGCAGGATCAGGTTAAAGAGGTGTTCAGTCTCAAATATATTTCTGGTAAAACGGTCAAGCACCTTCTCATTATTTTCATCAAATACTATTTTTACCCCTATATTGGGTTGGTATTTCTCTTCATGGGTTATTACAGGGGGCAATATGGAGGGTTTTTGATTATGTCGAATAGCCTTTATCTTTTCCAATTCTTGCTCTACTTCTTTAACATTCTCATTTTGTTTTCTGGCATTAGTCAATGCTATCTTCAGACAATCCTCTGCTTGCTTTAATCTATTTTGAGAGGCAAATATTCTGGACAAAAAGCAGTAGGCTGCATGGGCTTCAGGGTCTAATCTGATGGCTTGATTAAGCATAACCTTTGCTTCCTCAAACCTTCTCTTTTCTATTGCCCGAGATGCATTATAGATATACTCCTCATACTTTGCATGTGTAATGCTTTTTTCTACCTTGTAAGAAGAATGTTGCCTGATATTATTAATTGTTCTTCTGTCTTTCCATAAGCCTTGAAGAGAAAAATCATTGATTATTATTTTCTCTTTATTTTGGGTTACCTCGAAAAATTTTATATTTTCAGACACTACATTGAACTCTCTCCCAAATCTCCTTATTTCTGTAACCAACTGTTTTTCAATGTGTTCTATCAATTCCGGCTGAATAATTTTGATGTTATTTTTGCATTTTCTGGCACAGTCACATTCTGTAAAAATACCCCTGTTATCTAACATCCACATCTTGCCAGCGAAGGCTTCGCTTTCTCGATCTGATTTCTGGCCAACAACCATGGCTTCAATCATTGGACGATAGGTATCTATATTGACCAACAATCCTCTATTTCTCATAATCCTTTGTCCCTTATCGTAACATCCACTCATAGATTGGAAATCTCTCAGTTAAGGCAAGTACCTGATGTTGTATTTCCATAAGTATTTCCTCATTTGTTGGATCTGATATTGCCTGCTCTATCCAGTGACCAATCAGTATCATTGCCTCCTCTTTCATCCCACGGGTGGTCAGACTGGGGGTGCCAATTCGACAGGCTGTTACGGAATAGGAATGGCATAAGATGTATGCAATATGTTGTTCGTATTCCGTAGGGACATCCCTGCCAGATGATATTTACCAAGCACCTCTCCAACGAGTCTGGCTGATTTTTTATGTGGTTTATCATGGGGATGACCAAGATCGTTCATGGCATACAAAATGCGGCGGTGAACAGGCTTCAGCCCATCCCTGACATCTGGCAGGGATGGGCCAACGATAACGCTCATTGCATAATCAATATACGAGCCTTTCATCTCATCTTCGATATATCTGGGTATATTCTTTGCTGTTTGGATTGATCAAGTATAATTGACATCTTTTCCCCCTTCCCTCATACGGCTTAAATTTTACACTTAGTATAGCATATTAATGTAAAAAAGTCAAGTATTTTCGAAGAGTAACCCAGGGCAAACGCATCTAAATTTGTTCAAGACTGTCTCATATCCCAGCAATTCTGGGTGAAAAATGCAACATCGATGCTTTTTCCACCCCCTAACCCCCGCCAGCGATTATCGTGTCCCACAAATATTGCTGAACAATTGAATTAACATAACCTATGCAGTTATAAAGTTAGTAAATTGTGATTAACTTTGCCTTCTTGGGAGTGTGGCGGCTTGCTACTGTAGATATTCGTATTGCCTTAATAATGTGGCTCTTCTGGCTTTTGTGTGAATAGAGTTGCGTCTTTGTCAACTTTGCAGATAAGGAATAGGTTTATCGCTTTCATTCCACATCAGAGTATGTATTAGTTTATCTTGTCCCCTGAAGGGAGGATAGGGCTCTGCTGAGAAGCAACTGCCAGAGGTGCTACCTCCCGAGCGTTCTTCAGGCCACATACGGAGTATGTCCTTTAGTAGGGAACTGGTATGCCCGTTCCCTACTTTAGAGGAGAGGATTAAACACATACTCTGGAGTGGTTAAAGCGATAAACCTTCTTCATTATATGTTAGAATGTTCTGCAACGATGACAAAGAGCCTTTTATCCTATGGTGGAAAAATAGACATGTATCCACACAGTTCCCAGTAGAGC
>JAZDHC010000231.1:0-4373 GCA_043806395.1 Candidatus Desantisiibacteriota bacterium
ATACATCATTATCTTCGATTTGTCAAGCTAAATTTTCTATTATTTTAATAAAATTAGTGACTACAAATGCAACGGTAAAATACCGCTAACTATTTAATTGATAAAAGGTTAGCAATGTGTTAGGGGTGAACTTCCGTTACAAATAAGAGGGTGATAAGTAAACTTATTATTCAAGCCAAGCAAAACAACTTTACACAGTATCAGCAAGATGTAAAATTATTTGCATTTAAGATGGTGGGTGATCCGGGGATAGTTTCAAAATGGGCTCCATTTGAAAATGCAACAGAATCAGAGATTTACAATCTAACACAAGCAAGGTTAATTCTAAATGAATGGATTACAAAAGAATTTATTTCTGTTTTCTTTGAAAAATGTATTAACGATGAACGGCGAAAACAATTCTGGCTTAATATGTCACCACACATATCAGCATTTAAGGTGTTTGGTCCTTCTAATATTTGGCAGACTTTGAGGATGGATAAAAGAATTTCTGATTTCGTAGATGCTCGTTTTCAAAGAACTCAAAGCAATATACAGGTTGCTGCATTTATGATGCAGATTGGTGAATATAAGCTCATTGAGTTTAGTGATCAAGGATATGCATTTTATGCCTATAAAAATGATAATCCCAAAGCACCTTCTTGGGATGGTAGATATAACAGCGTTGGGGAGTTGAGGGATGGCATATTGCCAATGTTGGTACATAGACAAGGTGATAATGTTACCGATACTAATCCAGAAGGTAGATTGCCACATAATAATAGTGGTGATATAAATTGGGAAAGGGTATTTGCCTATTGGATACAAGAAAATTTAGGAATACGGAGTGCCTGATGTTTAGTTGGAATTACGATAAAACCTTCAATTTTTACCTTGCTGATGAAATTTCAGGAAGGCTGACCCCTGTTTCAGAATGGCAGGAAACAGGAGCAAACTTTATTGCCCATATCTCTGTATTGCAGGAATTAGTAGATAATGGCTTTGCCGACTTCATTGAGAATAGCTGTATCGTAGAGCCTGAAAATATCTACCAGCTTACTGAGACCGATTTCCAGATTTTAGAACTGCCACAATTTTATCCTTATGAAATTTATATTCAATCAAATGGACAACTAAATCAAAGCAGTTTTAATTTTAGATATGGATTTTATGATTTTGCACCAAATGGAACAAGATTGAATGCCAAACGAATAGGTCCATTAATAGATATAGACCAAAGGCAATATCTGCTATCATTAAATCAGTATAAAATCTGCGAGGCATTGGATGTTTTTAACTCACTTCCAGAAGAAGCGAGAACATTCAAAAACAACCTGTTGCGTTTTGCTGAGATAAAAGACTTTTCAGAATTGAACTCATCTATCTTAGATAAATATTTACAAAATGAATTCGTTTGTCATCCTGAGAAAATAATCGTTGATATAAAATTTAACAATGGCGTGTTAGAGATAATTCCACAACCAGGAAAGGAAGTATTTAACGAAATAACTCAAAAGAATGAATTTAAGCCAAGTGTTGAAGGATTTCAAGGTGTTTTTGATAGGTATTCTGGTGTCCAAGATGCTTACTCAACCTCTAACCCTAAGGGGCAAAGAACACGAGTTGTTTTTGATGATAACCAGAGGGAACAAATTGAAAGAATCAAACACAGACTTCGGAGAATAAGTGACCCTGAAAAAGTAAAACAGATAAGTGAAGATCCATTACGATTTCTTGATATTGATGCTGAAATAATTGATATTTCTGTTTTTTACAGCGAAAGAGTAATTGAGATTGGTTTGTATAAGCCCAGATTTTATCCGTTTGTATGCCCTTATAAATCGGAGTGGATTCCGGGAATAGGTAGTGAAGATAGAATTCACGGCAAAAAGAATATTTTCATTAAAACAAAGATTGAGCTTGAGGAATTTAAGCAAGAAATAGAAAGGGCAAAGGAATCAGGGGAAAATAGCTTTGATTGGAAGAACACCTCAATCCCTATTGAAGAAGCAGAAAAAGTTATAGAAATTGCGGAACGCCAATTAGCAAACCCAAAAGAACCAGTTAAGGGAACAATCGCTTTAATCATAGAAGAAAATGCAGAATATCTTGGATACAGTGAAATTGGGGATGAAGTAGACAAAGAGATTGAACATATATTTTTCAAGATTAATAATCTTACCCCTGCTATTTCACTCAAAGAACATCAACAAGAAGGAATTGCCTGGTTGCAAAATCTTTATCAAGAAAATCTTCGTGGCTGCTTACTGGCTGATGATATGGGATTAGGAAAAACGCTGCAACTCTTATACTTTATTGAATGGCACTCACAACATTTTGCCCATAATAATAAGCCATATTTGGTTGTAGCCCCTGTTTCAATTTTAGAAAATTGGGAAAACGAGTATTTTCGTTTCTTTATTCCTCAATCACTACCTTTAATAAAATTATATGGTAATACAGGACTTAATAGAGAATACGATAAAAAATCAGTTCAAAAATTACAAGCAAAGCAACTGATTTTAACCAATTATGAAACAATTAGAGCCTTCCAATTAAATCTCTGTAAGGTTGATTATGCTGTAGCAGTATTAGATGAAGCACAAAAAATCAAAAACCCGGGGACACTCATTACAAATGCTTCTAAAGCACTAAACGCAGATTTCAAGATTGCAATGACTGGAACACCTGTTGAGAATACCTTGGTTGATATGTGGTGCATTATGGACTTTGTTAAGCCAGGGCTTTTAGGTAATGCCAAGGATTTTGCAAAAGAATTTCAACACCCTTTGAGGAAAGAAGAAACAGACATAAAAGAATTTGGTGAAAAACTTCGCAGAAAGATTGGAATATTTATTAAGCGAAGATTAAAACAAGATGTAGCAAAAGATTTGCCAGAGAAATTTGATAATGAAGATTCAAGAGTAAAAAGGCAAATGCCGATTGCACAACTTGAACGATACAAGGTTGAGATAGAACAAGCTAAAAATTTGGAATTAGAAGGCGTTGAAAGACGAAACCAAATATTAAAATCGCTATGGGCTATTCGTGATATATCCGACCACCCATATTTAGTAGATAATAAAATTACCGATTATTCATGTGAAGAGCTTATTTCAAGTTCTGCAAAATTGCAAATATTGATTGAGATTCTTACAGACATTAAGCAAAAGGATGAAAAGGCTATTGTATTTGCAGATAGAAAGGAAACTCAAAAAATGCTTCAACAAGTAATTTTTGAATATTTCAAGGTATTACCCAGAATTATTAATGGAGACACCCCTGCCACCCAAAAAGGTGAAAACAAATCTAAATTAAGCAGACAACAAACTATTGATGAATTTCAAAATCCAAACAAGAAAGGATTCAATGTTATTGTAATGTCTCAACTTGCAGCAGGTGTTGGCTTAAATGTAACAGGTGCAAATCATGTTATACATTACAGCCGGCATTGGAATCCTGCTAAGGAAGAACAAGCAACAGCCAGAACCCATCGAATTGGTCAAACAAAGGATGTTTATGTTTATTATCCTATGGCAATATCTGATGAATTCAAGTCTTTTGATCTTATTTTAGATGAATTGCTTGCCAAAAAAAAATCATTAGCAACAGCTACGCTATTCCCTACTGAACAGACAGAAGTCAAACCAGAGAAAATTTTCATTGATGTTTTTGAAATAGATGCCTCTGTTAACGCGACACCTTATACCTTTGATCAAATTTCCAAATTGACGCCTGCTAATTTTGAAGCCTTTACTGCTGCGATTTACAATAAATTAGGTTACACCACTCACTTGACACCTCAATCAAATGACAAGGGTGCAGATGTTTTGGCATTTAGAGATAAAGAAAATTTCCTGATTCAATCAAAGCAAAGCAGTACACCAATAGACTTAAAAGCAGTTCAAGAGATTGTAGGTGCTAAAGGATACTATGAAACAACATTACATAAAAAGTTTCAGCTAATTGTATTTACTAACAATGTTCTCAATGACAATGCAAAAGCATACGCAAGCTGTAATAGTGTCAATTGGCTTGATAGAGATAAAATTGTCGAATACTTAACTCAATACCAGATAACCATTAATGACCTTTATAATTGTGAAAAACAAAGGATGAAGAGTGTATAAGAAACTTAGGGACACATTCCAGACAAGTGGAAATAGTACACAAAGGTAAATGAAAAACAAGCTGTAATTCTATTGGATATTCTGGAGAGAGCCCGCCTTGAAGGGATTACATCTTAATTTGAAGATAAAAAGATAAAGGGGATATAGAGATAAACATATATCTTCATATCCCCTTCTTACACTACCTGAAATCTGACTTTGTACAAAAAACTTGGAAGAAACCCTACAAAATCACTTTTTAATCCTTTTGCGAATTCCCATCAT
>JAZDHC010000232.1:0-14775 GCA_043806395.1 Candidatus Desantisiibacteriota bacterium
AAAATACCAGAGGTGCTACCGCACAGGTTGAAAATTGTCTTGACAAATAGGGTGCATTACGGTATACTTTTGAAAATGGAGATGATAGAAACACTCAAAGATTATTTTGAAAAAATAGATGCTGTTTTAATAGCATTTTTGGCAAGGGGACATCATCTACAGAATACAACCCCCTAACCCCCTTTTCTAAGGGGGAATATTGCACTCTCAACTAACCGCAAGCTTTCAAACAAAGGTGAACCGTCCCGATTATCTTGAATCAGAGGTAGAAGACTATCCTTCTTTTTATAATCTCGATAGATGCGTTTACCCTGAGTGTTTGATTCTGTCATCCTGTCTACATAAAATGTTACTTTTGTCACCACTGGTTTATTCAGCTTTCAATAGCTGACTCTCTTAGGAGCAAAAATTATGTTACTTCCTGAATTCAAGAGAATATTACTTATAAGATGGGGAAAAATTGGTGATGTTTTGTTTACTACCCCTGTTTTTAGAGCCATACGCAATAAATATCCTCATAGTTATTTAGCAGTAATCACAGACCCCCTTATCTGTTCTGAGATAATCTCAGGGAATCCTGATATTGATGAAATATTTGTTTTTGATTTGAAAAGAAACAAAAATTTCAAGAAATTAAAGGAACAGATTGAATTTATTAAAAACTTAAGAGCCAAGAAATTCGACTTGGTTATTGATCTTTATCATGGTGGTAGAGCCCCATTTTTGGCCTATCTTTGTGGAGCAAAGTATCGGCTTGGAGCAGATGATAGCTGGAAAAAGATGTTTTTCAATATATTATATACACCATCTATTGCTATAAAACACTGCATTGAATTAGAATTAGATAAGATTTATCCTCTTCAAATTAAAGATAAATTAACTAAAGACATGATAATGTGTGTCTCAGATGAAGATAGAAGATTTATCAATAAAATGTTTGATATAAAACCAAATGACCTTGTTATTGGAATTAATCCTGGAGCAGAATGTCCCTCTAAACGGTGGAAGGTTGAAGGATTTGCTGAAGTTGGGGATGCGTTGGTTGAAAGGTATAATGCCAAGGTGATTATAGTTCAAAATTTAGGGCAAGAAAAAACATTAGCTCATCAAATCAAAAATCTAATGAAAAATCCTGCAAACATTGCTTCTGAATTAACCTTAAAACAATTAGCTGCCTTAACAGAGGCTTGCAATATATTTATCTCAGGAGATACGGGTCCATTACATATTGCCGTGGCAATGGGGACTTCAACTGTTAGTCTTTTTACTTCAACCATACCTGAGCTGGCAAGTCCGATTTCTGGAGAACATAGGGTTATTTATAAGGGTATTTGTTGTGATAATTGTTTGAAAGAAAACTGTAAGGATTTAAGGTGTGTGGAAGCTATCAGTTCGGATGATGTTTTGAGAGAGGTTGATTCTTTATTGCAACATCAGGATAATGCACCAGATAGGATGGTGCTAAGATGAAATCAAAAGCAATAACCCTATGCAACCGCATAATAGATGGTGGTTTAATTGTTTTTGTTTTATCACTTCCCTTTTCTATCTCCGGAACTGAAATAGGTTTTTACACTGCGGCTTTAGCCTGGATTATTATGATGGCTATCAAAAAAGAGGTTAAATTGCCTTCCACCCCCTTGGATTTGCCAATCATCTTCTTTTGGCTAATAAGTGTTATCGCAATTGTTTTTTCTGTAAAACCTTCAATCAGTATAACGATGTTACAAAAAATACCTTATTTCTTCTTGCCTTACTTGATGGTTGCTAACATTAAAGACAAAAAAAAGCTTCTATTGTTGATTCAATTTTTACTAATTTCCACTACTTTAGCAGCTATTTCAGGTATTTCTAACTATATTAATGGTGCTGAAAGAGCTTATACCCATGCTCTTGAAATAAATGCTCTGGCTATATTTCTATTGGTGGTCTTTCCTTTTGCGATTGTTCTTTTTATTTATAAAAAATCTCTGTGGTTGAAGGCAATAAATGGACTCATGGCTCTGATCATAATGAGTGGTATTATTTTGACTTACAGCCGAAGCACCTATCTTGCTATAGTAGGAATAGCTATTATTATCGGTTTTTTTGTAAAAAAAGTTAGATATCTGTCTTTCTTTATTCTCTGCTTGTCAATCATCCTTTTTCTATCTCTTACCGGATTCCGCAATCATACCAAAAGCATATCTTGTGATAGTTCAGAAAGGCCATACATATGGCAAATAGGTTGGCAGATGTTTAAAGACCATCCATTTACAGGAGTAGGGGTTGATTGCATTGAAATTGAATATCCTAAATATATGGGTTCCCAAACTAAATGGGAAATAAGAAACAATATCCATAATAATTTTATTCAGGAAATGGCAGCAAAAGGTATTGGAGGATTAATAGCTTTTCTCTGGCTGTTAGGCTCTTTCTTTTGGATTGGAGTCAATACATATAAAAGAGATTCTGATAACATTCAAAAGGGAATAATCTTAGGATGTATGGCCGGATATATAGGACTTGTGATTGATGGATGCTTTGAATCTTATTTCTTTGCCTGGATATGGCTTTTTATTATGGGTGTGGGTTTAGTGACAAATAACCTTTGTTTTGCCCACGAAAGATTGAAGAAAGTAAGTGGTCAGGCATGTAATGAAGAAAGTAATGAGGGTAAAGACCTCATATCTGATTGATGCCGTAAGTCGTAAAAGCTATCATATTTTTCTTGATTTTTTCAAACAATTCAATATTTGCCTCTGGACGGGGCAATAATTCATGATAGAGATGGTACTGAATAGCCATATTCTTAACTGAGCATATCTTAACGCCATTTAACTCCAGCCTGAACTGAATATCCGAATCTTCACCAATGGAAGGTTGTTCATATCTTTCATCAAAACCATTAACCCTCATAATATCTTCCATAGACAACGAAAAATTAGAACCTACAATCCCCCGTTTTTTTCTGTTTATAACTCTTCTAATTCCTGACGAGGCAAAGAAAACCCCTTCTTCAACACATGTTGACCTGCCGAAGATGTAATCAAAAAAAAGCAAGAATTTATTTTTTCCCAGATAGTCTGATTTAATAGCTTCAGTTGTTAATCTTTTAGTAATTTTTTTTGACAGGTTTACTCGCCTACCAGCAAGGCAAACACCTTTGGATCTATTTTCAATATGCTCCCTGACAAACTCCTTGTGCGGAACACAATCACCGTCAATAAATATCAGATAATCGGTTTTAGCCTCACAAATAGATTTATTTAATATCCTGCATTTTCGGAAGCCTTTGTCTTCCTGCCAAACATGTTTTATTGCCAGAGAAGACCTGTCCATAATTTCTTTGAGCTCTCGAACAACCTCTTCCCTTGAACCGTCATCAGCAATGATTATTTCAAATTCATTTGAGGATTGTCTTTCCATGCCTGCCAAAACCAATTTCAGATAATCTATTTTGTTATAAAAAGAAATGATAAGGGTTGCTTTCATTATTGCATTCTCGCTAACATCTGCCTTGCACCCATATCAAGAGGTGATAGTTGTAATACCTGCTGAAATGCAGCTTGTGCCTCTTGCGTCCGTCCATTCTGATAATAAAGCAACCCCAGATTTCTCCTGAATTCTACATTGTTTGGACTAAGCCTTACCAACTGTTCACAGGCCGAGATGGTTTCATTTGGCATTTTTAGCTCAAGGCTTACCCTGGCAATGGCAAGGTATGTCTCAATATCATCTGGAGAAATGCCAACCTCTTGCTTGTATTCTTGAAGTGCCTTCTGGGGAGTGTTCCCCTTTTCACACAAGCCCCCAATACTCTTATGAATACCCGGCTGATTTGGATTCAATGTCAATGCCTGCTGAAAATTATCAATCGCTTCCTTTGTTTGTCCCTTCTGAGAATAACACCTGCCAAGGTTATAATAAATCACTGGAATACTGGCATCTATCTTTAATGCCCGCTTAAGCTCATAAATAGCCAGTGAGTATTCACCAGCCCCGAGATAGTTATTCCCTCGATTGTTGTATCCCCCCGCATAATTGCGGAGCATATCCTTTGCCTTAGCATCTAAGGAACAATCTTGCCGCACAATCAACGGAACATCCCCATTTTTTAATTCAGCCAAAGTATCAGAGCCTTCATTGACTATTTTTACAAAAAAGCTGTAGGGAACACCCATATATCCCTGCGGGACAGGCTCGTCTGAGTAGTGATATACGCCCCGTTTACCAACATTTTTCTTTAATATATCCCTGAATCGAACATACCCGAGTTCCTCCCCTGCTGAGGCTATTGGATGAATATCCACCCCAAGTTGGGGAAAATTATACCTGACATGTTCAATGTACCAATCCTGGAACAAGAACGGTGTATCAACCAAGGCAACATCCTCCCGTTTATTCTCCACATATCTTTGATACCACACAGGAAACCCATTTACATCACCTTTTATCAAAATAACTGAGTCAGGCTCAAGGGATGAAAGCAGGTTCCTGGCAATATCTGTTGGAAAATAATAATTCCGATGTTGACATTGTTTATAATGTGCAGATAATGGAATAATTATCAGGCAAAGGAAGACAACAAATGCTACTTGAGGAATTGTCGGAATAAATCGGGCAATCATTTGCATGAGCCACAACACACCACAGCCAATAAGGATAGCAAAGACCATAAATGATGTCAGATAGTAGTCCTGAATATTTGAAATACCATATCGTACCGCTGCTGCAATATTAGTCAAAATAACCAGACAAAGCAGCAGGGAGATGGTACGCCGATATTTGAATAGAAAAACAAACCCCATTATCCCCAACCACACTGTCCACCATGTAAACTGGTTTGGAAAAAATGTTATCAGGTGTGTCCAGGCATTTTGAAGCCAATCCATGGGTGAATTAATGATAAAATGCTTGTATGCTTGAATAGTAATATATTCCATAAATTGTGGCAATGTTTGTGGATCCCCCCAGTTTAACGGCGGATGAGTCATGGCGGCAAGGGGCAGATAGAGATACAAAAGCAGGGGAGTAATAAAGCAAAGCAACATCTTGCCTATCATCTGTAAAGATGGAAGTCGTTGCGTCTTATTCCATGTAATTGTTAGAATAAAATAAATGCTTGCTGGAACAATATATATAGTCTGGAGGTGATGGGTAAATGCCAATCCAAGGGTAATGGCAAATACATAGAGCAAGGGCAATTCCCCCTTAGAAAAGGGGGTCAGGGGGGAGGGGGATTCCCCCTTAATAAAGGGGGTTAGGGGGGAGGGGGATTCCCCCTTAATAAAGGGGGTTAGGGGGTTGTTCTTCCCCTGCCACCGGATAAGAATAAAGAGCAAAATGCTGGCAAATAAAACATTCAGACTGTATTTTTCTGCAATAACCGCCTGTTCCCAGAATGTAGCAGCAAACATAAGCATTCCTGCCGAGACCACCGCAGAAATAATGTGCATTAGCCTTTGCTTAGGGACACAAAACCCACCCACCATTATCACCATAAAATAAACCATCATCGCTGTAGTTGAGGCAAAAAGGCTGGAGAGAAAATTCATTCTATAGGCAATATTCCCAATCGGGACAAGGCTGATGAATAATTTGCCAAGCAAGCAAAAGAACGGATAACCCGGCGGATGGCATACCCCAAGATTAACAACCGCAGGCACCATATCCCCACAATCATGGAAACCAATATCCGGGGTAAGGGTGTAAAGATAGGTGAATAATGCGGCAAGGAAAACGATAATGCCACCAATACATTCAAATATTCCCAATCTATTATTGGTCAAGGGTATTTCCCCAATCCCAATCAGCTGGAGGGCAGACACATAGGTCTTGCCCCTACTATTGGTAGCCTTTTGTTTTATTATTGGTTGTTTTTTCTTTCTGGACATGTATTACTTTTCCCCTTCCACTATCCTTTGATACCCTTCCCGCAATCCCTTGCTTATTCCCCCTGCCATTCCATTCCCAACCATTCTTCCATCCACCACAGATACCGGCAATATCTCAATAGTAGAGTTGGTAAGAAAAATCTCATCCGCTGTAAACAAATCGTATCTGGTAATCGGCACCTGCTTTGTTCTCACCCCTGTCTTCATGGCTATCTCAAGCACACACTGTCGCGAGATCCCATTCAATAATCCAAGATATGGCGGTGGGGTAATAAGCAAGCCATTCTTGACCATAAAGATATTGCTGACCGTACCCTCAGTCACAAAACCTTGACGGTTCAGAAATACAACCTCAAACGGGTTATCCCTGTTTGCCTCTGTTCTGGCAATAACACCCGGCAAAAAGTTTGATGATTTTGCCTGTGGCAGGGGTGGTTGTTTGACAAGGGAAGTGGTAGTAATTATTACACCTTTTTCGTAGTATTCTTGTGGATATACAGGAAGAGGGGATACAATTATCGCCAAATCTCCATTGGCAATGCTTATTCTAACCGATGCTTGTTCGAGTTTGGCATTTTCAAGCACATTGCAGCATATCCCTTCGAGTTGTTTGCCTGTGTAGGATATGCTGATCCCCAAAAACCTTGCAGACATGAAAAGCCTTTTGATATGTTCATGGAGCTTGAATATCCTCCCCTGATATGCCCGCATGGTCTCAAACACACCACCATCAAAGGATAAACCACATCTTGCCGACTCTTTTGGGATATATTTGCCGTTCAGGTATATGGTCATTGGATCATCCTTAAAATATGGACACATTCTGAAAAACTAACAGCCTACAGCCTATAGCCTAAACACCTGAGTAGTTACGACACATTAATGTCTGAAATGCCTCACCCCAGTAAATACCATAGCTATACCATAATTATCAGCTACCTTGATTGTCTCCTCATCCCGCATCGAGCCGCCGGGCTGGATAATCGCCTTAACCCCTGCCCTTGCTGCTTCCTCTACCCCATCTGGAAATGGGAAAAAGGCGTCTGATGCGAGGCATGAACCAATAGCTTTATCCCCTGCCCTACCAACAGCAATTTTTACAGATTCTACCCTTGATGTCTGACCTGGTCCAACACCAACCGTTTTACCTGCTTGAGCAAGCACAATGGCATTTGACTTGACATGCTTGCATACCTTCCAGGCAAACAGCAGGGTAGTAATCTCTTCCTCGGTTGGTACCCTTTGCGTAACCACTTTCAGCTCCTCTACTAACACCTGTTTGAGATCTCGATTTTGCACCAGCAGTCCGCCTACGGTTTTTTTCATGTCAATCTCTGTCAATGCCGGCCCTAGCTTTGGCGGATTAATCTTAAGAATACGCAGATCTTTTTTGGCTTTCAATATCTCAAGTGCTTCCGTCTCATAATCCGGGGCAGCAACTGCCTCCAGAAAGATATTTGCCAATTTCTTAGCTGTATCCGTGGTCACGCATTCATTAAACCCAACAATCCCCCCAAAGGCAGAGACAGTGTCAGATTCAAAGGCAAGCTGATAGGCATCTGCTTGATTTTTTGATATTGCCACACCACACGGGGTATTATGCTTAATAATTATACATGCAGGTATATCCTTAAACTCCTTTGTCAGCTCTATGGCATAATTCAAATCAAGAATGTTGTTGAATGAAAGCTCCTTGCCATGAATCTGCTGGGCAGTGGCAACACATGGCTCAGTATTGCTTGCCTGATGATAAAAGGCTGCGTTCTGATGAGGATTTTCTCCATATCTTAGCCCTTGTTGTTTTCGATAGGTCATATTTAATATCTCCGGAAATTCCGGGGCATCTGGGATTTGCTGGTAAAGGTATTGAGAGATAACCGTATCATAGGCAGCACAATGGGTAAAAGCCTCAACTGCCCACTTAAAACTTATTTTCTCTGGAATACAGTTATTATTCTCCTGCATGGTTTGAATCAACTCTTTATAGCTGGCTGGATTAACAATTATCCCAACAAATTTATGGTTTTTAGCTGCTGCCCGAATCATGGTTGGACCACCGATGTCAATATTTTCGATAGCCTCTTCAAGGGAGACATTAGTCTTTGAAACTGTTGCCTCAAAAGGGTATAGATTAACCACAACCAAGTCTATGGGTGTAATGGAATGCTCCTTGAGCTGGCTGAGATGTTGTGGAGTCCGCTGGGCAAGGATACCGCCATGGATATTTGGATGAAGGGTTTTTACCCGACCATCCAGCATCTCTGGAAAATGAGTAATATCAGAAACTGGAATGACATCAAATCCAGCCTCAGTCAATATCGCTGCTGTCCCGCCAGTAGACAGGATTTCACATCCCATCTCTGCCAAAAAACTCGCCAACGGGATCAAACCCGTCTTGTCTGAAACACTTATTAACGCTCGTTTTACTTTGATCATGATTCACGCTCCTTTGTTGAATATTACGAAATTATTTGACCTGTGTGCGACAATACATACCATTTCATAGATACTTTCGTATAAAATCATAGAAAGGAATAAATGATGGACAGCGATCTTTAACCTTTTCGATTGTAAGCACCTCTACTATTTTTACATTATGTTTTGTATTAAGGTATATCCTCTCTCCACCGGATGCAGTATCAATTAATTGACCAAGATATTCTTTAGGCGAACTGATATTTTCCGGTAATCCTTTAACAACAGGCTCCTTCCGAAGATTCAAACTGGTTTTTATAGCTTCAGGATCACTTAAAAACCAAGCTTCCAATTCTTGAACAGGTATACAGATTAAATGATTAATAATTGGACAATGCTTAAGAGCCTCCCTTATTTTTTTGTCTAACTCAATTGGTTTGTTGGTATCAAGATCATGGATAAGAATCAGAGTAGAGCAACCCTTCTTGTTTAGCTGATCTGCCCATGCATGGCATTTGCGATTTATTTTTCCACAACCTTTGCCAATAAATTTGTGAACCTTGATTTTATCATTGCCTGATATGCGATGAATTAAAACGCGTACGGAATCAATATCACTATCGTCTTCTGCTATAATACCTACAGGAGGCGATGCTTTTCTATTCATCCTCAAAGCCACCTTCTTTCCAGTATTCACCAAGATTCCCAGATTCTTCAAGATATTCACGAAGAACTTTATAATTATTCTTACTCATTGATTTGCTTAATGGTTTTGCTGTTGTGCCATCGTTAGTTTGTCGTTTAACTAAAACAAGATTTTCTGGAGTCAATTGATCTAACACAAAATCGGAATGAGTACTTATGACAATTTGTTTTTGTTTAGATTGAGTCTTGATTAATGAAATTATGCTACTAAGCAGACCATGATGTATGCAGACTTCCGGTTCTTCAATCAATAATAGGCTGCCCTCGTCAGCTAAGACATAGAATAATAGTGCTAATGTCTTAAATGTACCTTCAGATAATTGATTCGGCGATAGTTTGTTTCCATCAATAGAGAAAATAGGCACAATCAAACGGCGATTTCTTTCTATTTTCTTTATCTTTCCACCTGATTGGACATTATAAGAAGTTGAGGGCAATTCAGTTTCTGTAAAATCAAGACCATCTATCAACCCAAGTCCCTCTTTATTAACAGTATTTAGGTAACGCTTGAATTGCGTGTCTTGAGTTTTGCACGATTTATATAAGTCAGATATAAACTGTTCATGGTCAACTCCAGCAAAAGAGCGAACCCTTTTTAACAACCGTTGTTCTTCAATTTCAATTGCAACAGGGCATTGTGAAGGGTCTGAAAATTGGCTGGCACTGTAGTAATTAATGCCCTTAAAGAATAAAACTACTTCGGATAGCAACTGATGATTCTCTTGAGATAGGTTGCGAAAAATAGTAGCGTCCTTTTCTGACAAGTTTATTGCATTTTTTGCACAGATCAACTGATAGGTGTGAAATGTCTTCCAAACGACAATAAACTCAATGGGAATACTTAACCATTCTGCTTTGTCTGTAAATTCACGAAGATTCCATTTTAATTCCGTATATCGAATTTTATCAAAGTTTCGTTCATCGATTTCAAAAGTGATCTCACCCTTCATGTAAAGCGTTTTGTTTTCGTGTTGAATTTCTATGGCAATGCTGCACTGGTTAAAGGAGGAGTCCGTTTCTTGAGTTGGCATATATCTATTTTGGCAAATTTTCCGAAGTAGAAGCAAAGCATTCAAAATATTGCTCTTCCCTGCACTATTGACACCAATCAACCCAGTCAGCTCAGGGTGCAAAGGGAACCCTGTCTTAATGCACGACCGATATGATTTGATTTCAAACGACTTTAGCTTCATCAAACAGCTCCTTCTTTCTCTTCACTCGTCTCGTCAACTTTCAAGTGTCAGGTAAAGTACTGTCATTCCGGACTACTGTGAGGAATCTTAAGATCCCTCAGTCGAGAGGGTGACCGAGAATTCAAAATTTCAAAAATCATGTGCTGAAAACAAAGAACTTACAGCGACAAAATGTGCGAAAAAGGCAATTCTCGGTCACCCTCTCGAGTACTCCTTCGGGATGACAATGTTGAGTAGTGATTCTCCTTCATCAAAGGGAATTAAGGGGTTTTCAATCTCTCCCCCATCTCCTTCACCTTCCGTCTCAGCACACCCTCAGCATCAACATTTTTCTGTCTTGCCAGAGAGACCAAGCCAAACAGCATTTCACCAAGTATTTCCTCAAAGGCATCTATTTCACCCATAGGACACACATCTTTCAGCTTATCAGTATTAGCAGTTAGCTCCTTAAGTATTTCTTGATCCCCTGGCCATTTATATCCAACTCGTTCTATCTTATCCTGAACACAATGAGCAAATAAAAGTGATGGTAGATTTTTTGGTATGCCGTTGAGCACTGATTTGTATGGACAAGGGGTCAGAAAGGATCCCTCTGACGCCTTGTCCGTAGTAGCAGAAATGTCATTAATGGTAAGCCCTCTTTCTCGCCTCTTTATTGCCTCCCAATGAACCATTACCTCTTCCACACTATCAAACTTCAAATCCCCAAATACATGTGGATGTCTTCTAATGAGTTTTTCACAAGCCATATTCAAGACATCCACAACATTAAACAATCCCTGTTCAGAGACAATCTGAATATGAAAAATAAGTTGGGCAAGCAGATCACCCATTTCTTCCTTTAGATGTTCAGGGTTACCCTCATCAATTGCCTCCAGAACCTCATATGTTTCCTCAACTAAGTAAGGTTTAAGGGTTTGAGATGTTTGTTCCTTATCCCATGGGCAACCCTCTGGTGAACGGAGTTTGGCAATTATCTCAACCAGCCTATCCAGTGGGTGTTCCATTATGACTTATCCCCTTCTTAAGATTATCCTTGTTGCCTTGTGGAGCAATCTCTGTTTTGGGTGGCTTGAGCAACTCTAAATTTTTTGTAATCTTTGCCTGTTTTTCCAACCCCGCAACCCATTTTTCAAAGTAACCATTTTGTTTATCCTGAAGGGCGATCTCTTTAAGTTGTCCTTTTATCTCATTAAAACTCTTTCCCTGGGCATATTGCTGTATCTTTTCTTCATTTGCCTTATAATAATCTGCTACCTCTTTATCGGTTATTGTTATTTTCTCAATAATATTCAGCTTGATTACCTCTTGAACCATTAATTGATTGTTCATGGCTTTTATCTTTTCCTGAATATCAGGTCTTTGCCCTATTTTAGCCTTTTTTGCCTCTTGAAGAAGAATCCGTTCCTTGATTAATCTTGTGAGTAATTTTTCCTTATTTGCTGGATCAGCAAACATTTCACGATAGGCAGGCGGCATTTCCTCCATTTGTTTATCCATATCTGCCGCAGTAATTTTTTCACCATTTACTGTAGCAATGACTGGCGACTTATTGCCCTGTTGTCCACAACCTGAGAAAATAACACAAGCACCCATAACCAGACCAAAAAACCGTAACCCTTTCATAGACCTCTCCTTTTGTTTTTGAATATTTAGCCTTCAGCCACTGTTTCAAGTAGCTATTTATTATCTTATCATATCTGAGGTAAAAAATCAAGTGTTTTTTTCTTAAATATTTGTAACTATTCAGCCACAAAGGCACTAAAATTTCATCTCCAAAAAAATGTTGCTTTTTTGAAAAATTTAGTGTATACTTATGAAAAAATAAGGAGGCGCAATTATGGCAAAATCAAAGGTAGCAATCTTACGAACTTCGCCTGCAACGGTTCTGCACGACTATCATCGGCTGATGAACCTTGCCGATTATCAGGACATTCTTCCAAAGACCGTTGACACGGCATTGAAGATAAACATATCCTGGCACTTTTTTTATCCCGGTTCTTCAACCACCCCATGGCAGCTTGAGGGTGTAATTCGTGCCATGAAAAAGGATGGTTATGATACTGACCTGATTCATGCTTGCCATAATCGGACAGTGGTTATTGATGCTCATCTGGGAGAGAGAGAAAACAAACAGATTAATGTAATAAATGCACATGGTCTTAAGAATGTACATCTTTATGAGGGTGAGGAATGGATACATATTCGTGACGCTGTTGGTTCATTGGCTGATAAATTTCTGTGCTTAAATGAGGTTTATCCAAAGGGATTTATGATCCCGAAACGGTTTATTGGTGAGAATATCATCCATCTGCCAACCATAAAAACACATGTGTTTACAACAACAACCGGAGCCATGAAAAATGCCTTTGGCGGGCTGCTGAATGAAAAGCGGCATTGGACACATCCGGTTATTCATGAAACATTGGTTGACTTACTCATGATCCAGAAAAAGATTCATCGCGGGGTTTTTGCGGTAATGGATGGCACCTTTGCCGGTGATGGACCTGGTCCCCGTTGTATGATTCCTCATGTAAAAAATGTTATCCTTGCCTCAAACGATCAGGTGGCAATTGATGCGGTTGCAGCTATGCTTATGGGATTTGACCCGCTGCGGGATATTAAATTTATCCGATTGGCCCATGACTTGGGGCTTGGATGCGGGGATGTTCGAGAGATAGAAATCGTCGGTGATATAGATGCTGCAAAGGAAAACTGGCATTTTGTCGGGCCGTTTAAGAAGATGACCTTTGCCAGTCGGATGCAGCATTTTATTTATTGGGGTAAGCTGAAAAAGCCTGTTGAGTGGACACTGAAGACAATCCTTGCTCCATGGGCATATATAGCCAGCGTTTTGTACCATGATGTGTACTGGTATCCAGCCCATCAGGAACAAGTATTTGAAATCCTTAATAGCTCATGGGGCAGATTATTTCATAATTGGGAGAATAACACTTTGTCACCTGATGATTTGGATATTCCTGGATGGAATGATGTCGGAACAGCTCCTGCCAAGCTGAATAAGGAAACCATGAAACTAATTATGCGATCCTTTAAGGTTCTGGGTACCTGCATTAAAGAAGCACCAGAATTTGGGAATTGCAAGAGATTTAATACGAAGAGGTGATAGAATGAAGATTGAAATACCTGCTATTGAGGGGGGTACACCAGTAAGGGATACATTCCTTAGCTTTCATCAGGCACTACTCGGTGAAGAGGAAGAGGCATCTATTATTCAGACATTAAGGTCAGGATGGCTGACTACCGGTCCAAAGACAAAGCAGTTTGAGGCTGAATTTGCCAGATATGCAAATGCTGAGCACGCCATTGCTGTTAATTCCTGTACAGCTGCCCTTCATCTTTCATTAATTGCGGCAGAAATAGGGGAAGGGGATGAGGTTATTACTACCCCAATGACCTTTTGTGCTACAGCCAATGTTATTGTACAGGTTCAGGCTACTCCAGTCTTTGTTGATGTGGATCCAATTACCCTGAACATTGATGTTAATAAGATTGAGGAAAAAATTACTTCAAAAACAAAGGCAATTATGCCGGTTCATTATGCTGGCTGTCCATGTGAAATGGATGCAATTCTTGAGCTGGCTAAGAAATATAACCTGTTTGTAATCGAGGATGCAGCCCATGCTACAGAATCAGAGTATCACGGCAAAAAGGTAGGCTCTATTGGTGATATGACTGCCTTCTCCTTTTATGCCACAAAAAATCTTACTACAGCAGAGGGCGGGATGCTGACCACTAATTCTAAGGAATTGGAGGAAAAGGTCAGGATATTTGCACTTCATGGCATGAGCAAGGATGCCTGGAAAAGGTATTCACCGGAAGGGTATCAGCATTATCAGGTCTTACACCCAGGGTTTAAGTACAATATGGCTGATATTCAAGCATCCCTCGGACTGTGCCAATTGGCAAAGATTGAAGATTTCTTGAAAATACGGCAGAAACATGTAGCTGCGTATGATGAGGCATTTAAGGATATGGATTCTATTACTCGTATTGGACGGATACCAGACATCAAGCACGCTGAGCATCTTTATGCTATCATGGTTAAAACAGAGATGCTGAATGCCTCAAGGGATATGATTCTCTCATGTCTGCAAAAGGAGAACATTGGGGTTAGCGTTCACTTTCAGACTCTTCATCTCCAGCCATATTATCGTCAGCAGTTTGGCTTTAGCGAAGGGGCATTTCCTGTAGCTGAATATGCAGGTGAAAGAATACTTTCTCTGCCGCTTTATCCGGGGCTAAAGGAACAGGATGTAGATGATGTGATTAAGGCGGTAAGAAAGGTGGTTGGATATTATCACAAGTAGTGGTAGGATTTACCACGGAAATACGGAGAACACAGAAGAGAATCTGTGGACAAAAATCTTATCTGAATCTGTGAATTCTTTTTCTTTCTCCGTGCCTCGTCAGGCTGTTACGGAATGGGAATTTGACAGGAGATGCGTACAATATGTTGTCCGTATTTCGTAGGGACATCCCCTTGTGGGTGTCCGTCTGTTGATTATTCCGTTGCGTTTGTGACCATTTGATGCGTTTTACGGACAGGGGACGAGCCCCCTGCC
>JAZDHC010000233.1:0-4145 GCA_043806395.1 Candidatus Desantisiibacteriota bacterium
GCAACAACAAAAAGCTGACGAAAAACCGAGATCGGGCGAAGAATTGACAGCCGTGTAAAGAACCAAGATCGGATGAAGATTCGATAAGCGGGCGTAAGAATTGAAATCGGGCAAAGAACAGAAAACAGACGAAGAACAGAAGGCGGACGAAGATCCAAGAGCGGGCGAAGATCTGAGGTTATGCGAAGAATCAAGAGCAAACGAAGATCCAAGAGTTAAGCGAGCAACCAAGAGTTGCTAACATGGCGTTGCACCCAACAGCGGGGAATGCAGCGAATTTCAACATTTTATTTTGCTTACAACGGTTACTGGTTATTCGCCCCGCTGTTGGTGATCTTATCGTTAGACTTACAAGAGAGCGTAAGAGGTTACTCGGGCGTAAGATAACGGGCAGGCATAAGATAGCAACCAGGACTAATATAGCACTACACCTATCAGCAGGGAATGAGTGTCGTGATTAAGGTTTTGGACTTATCAACATTTTATTTTGCACTAACGGTTTGGGATTATTCTCCTCGCTGACAGGTGAGATTATCGTTGGGCATAAATTGAATTTAATCTAATTACAAGAGGTGGTTTTTCTATGAATGCTATAACCGTAAGTCAAGCCAAACAAAGATTAGATAGCCTTTTAGAGCAAATAATAGCAGATGTGGAGCCAACTATTATTTGCAGTGATAAGGATGAGAAAGTAGTATTGATGTCTCTTGATGAATTCAACTCCTGGCAGGAGACTTTTTATTTGTTATCTAATCCTGCTAACGCTGAGCATTTACGAAGATCTATTGTTGAAGTCAAGGCAGGGAAAACTGTAGAACGAAGGTTAATTGAAGTATGAAATTAATTTTTACTGAATCGGCTTGGGAAGATTATCTATGGTTTCAAGAAAATGACCATAAACTTTTAAAGAGAATTAATACTCTTGTTGAAGATGTTAAGAGAAGTCCATTCAAAGGGTTGGGCAAGCCCGAACCCTTGAAAGCAAATTTATCTGGTTATTGGTCAAGAAGGATAGATTCTGAACATCGGCTTGTATATGGCATTTCTGAAGCAGAACTTGTAATTATCTCTTGTCGGTATCATTATCATAGATGAAGTATAAATGCCTAACCGGTCGCTGGAGTTGACTCAATACGATTATAACTCAGCTTTGTCGTTAGATTTACAAGAGAGCGGAAGAGGACACTCAGGTGTTAAATAACAGATGGGCAGAAGATAGCAATCAGGCGTAAGATAGTACTCAGTCGTCAGACTGTGTAAAAACCCAATTTCACGATAATTATCATACAGCATAAAGTGGTAGGTTTACACGAAACCACAATATGTTGTGGCATTGATGTCCAAATCCAGAGTTTTTACACAGTCTGACGATACACTATGGGTTAATGGAGTCATAATGAAACTGAACTTTGAGTGGAATGAAGAGAAAGCCAAAGCAAATCTCAAAAAACACAAAGTCAGTTTTGATGAAGCCACAAGGCAACCCTATTGGAGCGAAAACATTATGAAGAAGGTAGTAACTAAAATAGTACAGATGGAAGACAACGATATGCGTGCCGAATATGATTTCACTGGTGGAGTACATGGTAAGCATTACAACGCCATGCAATAATGTGGATGGTACAACTGTTGTTAAAGATGTGATGCCAAAAGATGGTGCGGTTGTTCTGAAGCCGGATATTCAATCGTATTTCTCAGACTCAGAGTCTGTAAATAGGGCTTTGCGTTGTTTAATTCCGTTGTTGCCAAAAAGGAAGTCAGTCAGGATTAGACCTTGAAAAATGGAGGAAAGAATTAAAGGCAAGCCCAATACTGTTCGGCATGATTTGGGCATAATTCTTGCTTGTATTGTAAAACAAAACATTGCAACCTTAGATTTCTACAACTTAGCCCAAAAATCAAATTTCCTATCAGCTATCAGCCAAAACAGAACAAAAGCGAAATACTTCGGATATAAATGAGTTGGTTGCAATTCTGGGGCAATATAGAGGATAATATTATGCCAAATACATTGACCGAAAAATCAATCACTAACCTTTCTGAATTTACTGCTTTCATTGAAGATAATATAAATAATGTTCTATGGTATCGAGGCTGTAATAGTTCAAAAAACAATTTAATTCCATCATTATATAGGCATAAGAAACATAATACTATTAATCAATTTCTTGATGTGGAATCAAAAATAATGAATAAATTCAAGGAAAGAAGTACACCATTCTTAGAATCTCCTTTATCAAATGATATTGAAAATTTATTTTTGATGCAACATTTTGGAGTACCGACAAGACTTTTAGATTGGACTGAAAATCCATTTATTGCAATGTATTTTGCTCTTACGCTCATAAAATCTAATTCTAATACAACTGAGGATGCAATAATATGGATATTAAATCCTATAAACTGGAATCAAAATGTTTTGTCCCATAGATCATACAAAGGTGGCGTTATTTCGATTTATGATATTGAAATAGCAGGATATAAACCAACTGAGGTTTCAAATAGTGAACCAATCGCAATATATGGAAAATACAACAACCGTAGAATTGTAGCTCAACGTGGTGTTTTTACATTATTCGGGACAAGTACACAACCTATGGAAGAAATTTACAAATTAGGCAATTTTCCTCCTGATTGCATTATTAAACTAATTGTTCCCAGTAATAAAATTGATGATATGTTAAAATCAATTATTAGAATTGGTTTTTCAGATTCAGTTGTATTTCCAGATCTCGATGGCTTATCAAAAGAAATCAAAAGAATATTTGAATATGAGGTTTAGTTATTATGTTCAAAATACGTCTATTAGAAGCTAAAACATTATCTTGGTGGCATTCCGAAAGAGATAATATTGATTTTAATCCACTATATCAAAGGAAAGGTGCACTTTGGTCACCGAAAGAGAAAGCATATCTCATCGATTCCATATTAAATGATTTTGATGTTCCAAAAATATATTTAGCTGATTTTACTTATAGTAATTCCTCTTTAAATAAATTAAATAAATCCTATGCAATAATTGATGGTAAACAACGATATGAATCATTATTTGATTTTTTCGATGGTAAATTAGTATTAGATTCAGAATTTAAGTTTAATGCTGATCCAAGCATTAAATTAGGTGGTTTAAGTTATAGAGATTTAAAGTCACAATATCCAAAGATTGCTGCTAAATTTGAAAATTATAATCTTGCTGTAATGGGTGTCCAAACGGATGAAGAAAACTTAATTAATCAATTGTTTGTTCGTCTTAATCAAGGCAAACCATTAACTGGAGCAGAAATTAGAAGTGCAATGGGAGGTGTAATACCATCCCTAATTAGTAAGATAATAGAACATAATTTCTTTAAAGAAAATGTAAAATTTAGCAAAGCACGAAAGCAAGAACATAATGTAGCAGCAAAATTATTGCTTGTTGAGTTTCGTGGAAGTTTTGTAGACATGAAGAAAAGACATCTTGATAATTTTGTTTATGAAGGCATGTTAGTTCAAAATACGAATTTTAATGGTGCAGTTGAAAAAGTTGTTTCCATTCTTGATGACATGTCTAACTCATTTGTACAGTCTGATAATTTATTAAAATCACCTGGAATTATTGTTATTTATTATTGGCTATTCAGAAATCATTCTAATAATAAAGATATTATTAGAAAATTCTTGGTTTCTTTCAATGAAGAAAGGGATAGAAATAAAAAACTACAAAATTATTCTGAAAGTGAGGACTTAGTTAGTTTTGATATATGCATAAGAAGTCTTAATGACCAGGGAAGTGTTACAAAGGCTTATAATATATTAGAAAATAGATTTAATAAATACATATAGGCAAGAAAAACACCTATTGCTTTACCTTTCGAGTTATTGTCATTAGAAAAAAATTGAAGGGGACATTGGGGTCAGACTTTGATTATGAAATTCACAATATTTCGGTAAACTAAAAGAAAAAAAAGACCGCAAAGCAAAGCCTAACAAGAAAAATGAACCTGACAGGGAGCAGGTTATTTTTGTCGTTAGCTGCGAAAGAGAAAGACTTAGCAACAACAAAAAGCTGACGAAGAACCGAGATCGGGCGAAGAATTGACAGCCGTGTAAAGAACCAAGATCGGATGAAGATTCGATAAGCGGGCGTAAGAATTGAAATCGGGCAA
>JAZDHC010000234.1:0-4214 GCA_043806395.1 Candidatus Desantisiibacteriota bacterium
ATGGTTCAAAACTGTTCACCACAGGGTTACAGAGATACAGAGAAGAACAACCCCCTAACCCCCTTTTCTAAGGGGGAATTAGAAAAAAGAGCCATCCATTTGCCTACTCAGTTTGTTACCCTGATTTGAACCATGCCAAAAATTGGATGCTTTTTTGCAATTCAACGAAAAGGAGGTTTTGCAGGATAGTGGTAAAATCAGTCATGAAGTGGCGGTAGTATTAGCCGAAAGCGAATATGAAAAATATCGGGTTATTCAAGACCGCATGTTTGAATCGGACTTTGATCGCGAAGTGAAAAAGATTTTAAAAAATCAAATAGGAGGATAATATTATGTTAGGTTGCGGCATTGGTACATTATTTCAGGTAACGGTTGCTGGTGGTTCTTATCAGGATGGAAACACCACACATATTCAGGGGATTCCACCGGGTATTAGAATTACAGAGGAGCAGATATATGCAGACCTTTTGCTTAGAAAGCCGGGTCAGGATGAGTTGACCTCTCCGAGGCGGGAGCCGGATATTCCGATTATTTATAGTGGGATAAATGCGGCAGATACCATGCCGGGGTTTTCAAATAAGGGGTTGACTAATGGCACGCCTATGGTTATCTTGATCCCAAACTTGGACAGGCACTTTGAGCATATTGATGCGTATCAGCAGACAAATCGGACACCCAGACCGGGTCACGCATCCTATGCCTCATATCAAAAATATGGGGAGTGTGATGATGCTATTGGTGCGGGGATATTCAGCGGAAGGTATACCTGTACTATTGTAGCTGCTGGTGTAGTGGCTAAAGCGATTCTAAAGAGGCATGGCATTGAGGTTACAGGTTATATCAAGGAGGCAGCTGGTGTGCAAGCACCGGATATGCCTATTGAAAAAATAAGAGAAAAGGTGACTGCCTTTCGTGAGATGCGGAAGAAGCATGATCCGGTATATGATATTATGTTTGGACAGGGACTGCTCAAGCCGGAGATGAGATTATTAGAAAAAATGTGTGTTCTGGCTGAATTTGAACCAAAAATCCCTGAACTCTATGCTCAAGGTAAAAAGATGGATGAGGAGGTTATTCGAAAGGAATGTGGTGTTCACTCAAAGCTGAATTGCCCTGACCTTGAGGCTGCGGATGAGATGTACAGGCGAATTATAGAGATTACTCAGGATGGTGATTCAAGTGGCGGGTTGGTTGAGGTCGTTGCCACAGGATTACCAGCAGGCATGGGGGAGCCAATTTTTAAGAAGTTAGATGGTGAGTTGGGAAAAATGATGAGTATTGCCGCAGTAAAGGCAGTGGAAATTGGGGATGGATATAGGGTTAAGGATATGCGTGGTTCAGAATGTAATGACCAGATGTATGGTGAGGATGGAAAGGTTTGCTTTAAGTCAAATCATGCGGGTGGTATTGCTGGTGGATTAACCACTGGTCAATCACTTGTGGTCAGGCTGGCTGTAAAGCCTACACCAACTATTGCCAAGCAACAGTCTACCATTGATAAGATTAGCCATGAAACCAAAATATTGTCTGCGGTTACTCGGCGGGATCCAACTATTGTGCCACGAATCTGGCCTGTGGCTGAGGCGTTTGTTTCTATTATTCTGCTGGATCACTATATGCAGCATCTGGCGTATCAGGGGATTTGTGGGATGCGAGTAGCAGAGGTGTAAGAAAGATGTAGCGGAAAGATGTAGTGGAAAGCTTCAGCTTTCCATCTCTTGGAGGGCTAAAGCCCTCCGCTACATTTTATCAATTCCTGTGCATGCATCAGGGATGTTTCAGAGACTCCGCCAAGCATACACGCTATCTCGGTGATCCTTTCGTTTTGGTCAAGGGGACGAACGAGTGTGGTTGTTCTGTCTTGTGAGATTGTTTTTTCTACATGAAGGTGGTGGTCGGCAAAGGAGGCAATCATTGGTAGATGGGTAATGCAAATGACTTGATGGCTTTGGCTTATATGCTTTAGTTTTTCTGCCACCTTTTGGGCTGTCTTGCCACCAACACCAGTATCTATCTCGTCAAAGACAAGTGTTGGTATCTCATCTACCCTTGCCAGAATTCCTTTTATTGCCAGCATTATCCGGGAAAGCTCTCCGCCAGAGGCAATGTCAGCCAACGGTCTTGGAACTTCACCAATATTTGGGCATATAAGAAATTGTGCCTCGTCAAAGCCATGGGGGAATATTTTGCAGTTGACAGTTGACAGTTGACAGTTGACAGTTAGCAGTAAATATTCTCCAGTCTCTTTCCTGCTGACTGCTGACTGCCGACTGCCTACTTCCTCAACCATTTTTAAATCCACAAGGAATTGACAATTCTTCATCGATAATTCCTGTAGTTCATTCTCAATCTCATACATAAGTTTTGCCGATGATTCCTGCCTTTTATGGGAAAGGGTGGTTGCAGCCTGACTTAAAACACCAGCCACTATTTGCCTCTCTGCCTCTATCCTTGCCATTTCCTCTTCTTGATGATTTATTGCCTTCAGTTGTTTCTCTGCCCTGTTACGATATGTAAGAATATCCTCGATACCTTGACCGTACTTGCGTTTGAGATTGTTGATCGCATTCAGCCTTGCCTCACATTCCTCAAGCCTTATTGGGTCAAAGCAACATTTTTCTGCATATTCCTTGAGTCTGAATGATAGAGCCTCAATCTGGTAATAACACCCCTCGGCTTCAGTTACCTCATTTTGCATGGAGGCATCAATTCCGGCAATCTCCTGTATGTTTTTTAATACCTGATACAGTTTGGGATATATTGCCCCATCGGAAGAGTAAAGTGTTTCATGTGATTCTGCAGCCAATAGATGCAATCTTTGAGCATGATGAAGCAGGTGTATCTCCTCAGTAATGGAATTATCCTCATCTGGCAGCAGATTAGTTCTGTCAATCTCATCTATCTCAAAGGATAATAAGGATATTTGTTTGGCTTTTTCTGTTTCATTGATGGAAAGCCTGTTCAGTTCTCTGGTAAGTTCCATGAATTGCTGATAAATTTCACCCACTTGTGATCTTATATCAAGCAGTCCTCCATATCTGTCAAGCAGATAAAGTTGAACCTGTGGGGAGAGAAGGGATTGGTGTTGATGTTGTCCATGAATATCAATCAGACTTTTGCCAATAAGGATAAGCATACTCAGGGTAACCGGACGACCGTTGATACGGCAAATGTGCTTGCCGCTTTGCTGTATCTCCCGTTGCAGAAGAAGCTCATCACCATCATAAGTGATGCCAGCCTCTTTTAATATCTCGTGTATAGCCGAGGTATCAACCGTAAACAATCCGGTAATTATTGCCTTTTCAGCACCTGTACGAATAAGATCCGTTGTTACGCGTTCCCCAAGCACAGCATTTAAGGCAGAAATGATGATGGTCTTCCCTGCCCCGGTTTCACCGGTGAATATGTTTAAGCCAGTCTTGAAGTCAATTGTTAATTGTTCAACAAGGACAAAGTTTTCGATGTAAAGTTGGGTTAGCATGGTAATTGTCTCCTGAGATTATTTCAGTATGGTTTCTATCTCTTCATCAGTAAATCCAAATTGTCGAAATATACGCAAAACATATGGTGGTGAAAGCTCTCTTGCGCCCATATCAATAGGGACTACTCGTTTGATCCCCTGCACGAAACGAACGAACAATTTATGGTCACCCTTGCCTTCTCTATGAAATTTGCAACCTGTTGATTCTAATAGTCGGATAAGCTCTCTGGGTTTCAATGAAGGGATATATTTAGGCATATATGGCTCTCATTTCAAGTTGTTGTTCAATAACAGGCAGCATGTCTTCTATGGTTAAAAACTCGTGGAGTTCTTTTATAGCTACTGGTGCAGTATAAATATTGTTTTCCATCATGCGAATGGATTCAAAGGAATCAACAGCTTCTCTCAATTTTTCCGTGGCTTCCTTTTTTGTTTCGCCTTGCCCAACTAATCCATTCTCCAGACATAGAGACACCCAATAATCGTTGCTTTTTCTCAACACAATTGTATAAAAATCCAATCTCTTTACCCCCATTTCATCTCTCTCCAAACTTGACACTAACTGAAACCCTGTGGCTCAGTGTCTTAACAACCTTGTTAGCCATTAGCAAGTGCAACACTTTGTGATCTAATTGTATCAATAGGTTAGATAATTGTAAATGAGTAAGAACCTGACAATGATTGCATCTTAGTGCTTACACCCTTTGTGATTCTCCCTCTGTAAATGAGATTG
>JAZDHC010000235.1:0-17662 GCA_043806395.1 Candidatus Desantisiibacteriota bacterium
GAACCGCAGAGACGCAGAGTCGCAGAGAATTTATATGCTTCATTCAGCGTTTCTTCTCTGCGACTCTGCGTCTCTGCGGTGGAAAAATATCAAAATGAGAATTACTACCATTGCGTCAGTTTAAGGTTGTTGAGACATTAGGCTGTAGGCTGTAGGTTCAGAAGATACAGATTTGCGTCAAACAACTCCGTTATCTCTGTTTCTTTACCCTATAGCCTAACAGCCTACAGCCTAACAGCCTAACAGCCAGCCTTCCTTAATACAATATCATCGTCAGCAAAAAATCCGAAACAAGCACGGTCATAATTGAAAGTACAACCGCTGCGGTAGTGGCTTTACCAACACCCTCTGCCCCGCCAGTACAGGTAAATCCCTTATAGCAGCTAATGGTAATAATCAATCCGCCAAAGATAATGGTTTTTACCAATCCGTTTATGATGTCAACAGGCCGAAGAAAATCTATACTATTCTGGATATATATCTGGTGTCGTATTCCAAACTTCCACACCCCTATCATATATCCGCCAAACATGCCAATAATATCAGAAAACACCGTCAGGATTGGAAGCATGACCAATGCCGCATAGAATCTGGGAACTGCTAAGTATTTAATCGGATCAGTAGCCAGTGTCCGCAAGGCATCTATTTGTTCCGTAACCTTCATGGTGCCTATTTCTGCGGCTGTAGCAGAACCGATTCTTCCTGAAACAATAATAGCCGTCATAACCGGTCCAAGCTCCATGGTCAGGGATGCTGCTACAAGACTGCCGGTATACATCTCTAACTCCACCATCTTAAACTGGAGATATGCCAGATACCCAAGAACCATGCCCACAAAGACAGACATCAGACTTACTATAGGTATAGTGTCAACGCCAATTGCCACAAGCTGTTGGACAAAATGCTTTGTATTAAATGGTTTCTTTGCCCCCTGAACAATGATTTGTTGAAGAAGGGCAGCTATTTTCCCCAATTCCTCCAGTCCGGCAATTATTTTTTTTCCGATGTGTTCAACTATGTATCCCACTTATTCTTCCACCCCCTACCTTTTTAAGAGGTAATCAAGTAATAAGGTCATAGGGTAATCAGGTAGGAAAACAGGAAGGTATTAAGTGATTCCCTATTCCCTTCCTACCAATTACCTTATGACCTTCCTAACCTACTCTTCCACCCCTACCTTACCACCCCAATCTTCCCCTGCTTAATTACCCCAGATTCATCCATCAAATTATCACATTTTTCAATCTTGGATAACAAACTCGCTGACAAATTCCAAATTCTTCTCGGTCCATAGCTGGGTTTTCTTTAGCTAATTCACTTGATTATTGGTTCAATAAATTTCGACCTGTGCAATCGGAATTTGGGCATGATTCAAAAAACAGATAGTTGAGGGTAATATCCACCCCCTAACCCCCGCCAGCGGGACATTGCGGAGAAAAGCATTATTCTTTTGAACCATGCCTATAGAATTATGATAAATCGTTGCAATGTGAATTCCGATTGCACAGGTCGAAAACCTTCTATCGTAATTAAATCAATTTTCATTTTTCCACATATCCCCTTTTACGGGACGGTTCACTTTCATCGTTTTTCATATGATTCCTTTCGGGCAAGGGGACATCATCTACAGAATACAACCCCCTAACCCCCTTTTCTAAGGGGGAATATTGCACTTTCAACTAACCGCAAGCTTTCAAACAAAGGTGAACCGTCCCCCTTTTACCTTTATTACACCCCATCATCATCCCTATCCTGTCAATAAAAAAATAATCGCAGTATCAATACCATCAAAGCTAACCGCCATTTACATCTGCATCCCCAGCCGACACCGACACCTTTCCCCCCCACCGGACAAGCATCCATGTCGTTGTAGGGACAGGGCTTGTCCCTGTCCGAAAAGGCAACGAATAATCGCAAGAATTACGGACACCCACGAAGCCAAACCAGACGGACACCCACAAGGGGATGTCCCTACGGATGTCAATTTAATTAATAGTTTGCATATATTTCATCAACACCTTTACCTTTTATTTACTTAATACCTTCTCTGCCTTCTTTATCATTTCCTCATCAAAACTTATCAATTCTGAACCATATTCCTCTGCAACCTGAATTACGATGGCATCCATGCCTCTAACGCCTGTCTTTGCTGCTAATTCTGCTGCTCGCATGGTAGCCTTATTGTCTAAAACCACAAAGGCAATATTTTCAAGGTTGGCTAACTCATTTTTAACTTCAAGTGCCAGCTCTTCAGAACCTGTTCTTCGTCTAATTGCTGCAACCACTTCAACAAAGATAGAGTAAGGCATAATCGCAAAATTTTCCCCATTCAATACGCTCTGCCATATAGATAATGCCTCTTTATGCCTTGTTTCGTTTCTTAAAAGAGAAGAAACTATAACAGAACTATCAATAGTAAGCCTTTTTACCATGATTTTCCCCTTTGCTGGCTGATTTCGTCAATAGCCGATACCTTGTCCCATTTGGTTAAAATTTTTCTACCAAGGATTTCCCACTTTTTTATCTTTTGTTCAGTAGCCGTTACCTTTTCAACCATTTCAAGAATCAACTCTTTTTCTATCTCTTTGATTTCGCAAGTTAAATTGGCAAATTTGTCTGCTAATTTTGTAGCCATGCATACCACCTCATTTTATTATTCTTTACTCAATATTATAAGTCCCAGCCGACACTGACACCTTCCCCCCACCGGACAAGCATCCACCCCCGCCTGAATAGTACCATAATTTCCCACAAAACTCCCTGAAACATTGAACACCATCACTTGAGCAAGTAGCAGAGCTGAATAAGCAAATCAGCTACTCTTCCACCCTTTCCAAGTTTTCAAATCTGGTAAAACGATTGATGAATGCTAATTTTACTGTGCCTGTGGGTCCATTCCTTTGCTTGCCGATAATAATTTCAGCAATACCCTGATTTTCTTCGGTTGGTTTATAATACTCTTCCCGATAGACAAACATCACCAGATCAGCATCCTGTTCAATAGCTCCAGACTCGCGCAAGTCTGAGAGCATTGGTTTTTTATCTGTTCTTGCCTCTGGTGCCCGTGAGAGCTGGGATAAGGCGATAACTGGTGCATTTATCTCTCGGGCTAATGCCTTTAAGGATCTGGAGATTTCAGAGACCTCTTGTTGCCTGTTATCACTACCCCGTGATGATGTTCCTCTGGCTAACTGCAAGTAATCCACAATAATTAACCCAATATTATGCCTTGACTTAAGTCGTCTCGCCTTTGCCCGTATCTCAAGAACAGAAAGGGATGGTGTATCATCAATATAAATAGGTGCCTCTGCTAACACCCCGGCTGCTGTAGTTAGTTTGGGCCAATCAGATTCACTTAAGTATCCTGTTCGTAATTTGTTAGCATCCACTCTTGCCTCAGCACATAATACCCGTTGTACTAATTGCTCCTTGCTCATCTCAAGGCTGAATATCCCTGCTGGTATCTTTGACTTTATGGCAGCATTCATGGCTATATTAAGGGCAAAGCTCGTTTTACCCATGCTCGTTCTTCCAGCAATAATTATCAGGTCAGATGGCTGAAATCCTGAGGTGTATTTATCCAGATCAACGAAACCACTTGGCACACCAGTAACATGTTCTTTTTGCTTGTAAAGCTTTTCAATCAACTCAAAACTGTCATGAAGTATAGCCTCAAGCGGCACAAACTCACGAGTTATCTTTTTTTGAACAACATCAAATATCATCCGTTCAGCCTGATCAAGTACATTGGCAACATCATCCCCGCCTTCATATCCCATAGTTACAATGTTTGTGGCAACGGTTATCAGTTTACGCAATAATGCCTTATCCTGAACGATTTTGGCATAATATTCTATGTTCGCTGCGGTTGGAACGCTGTTTAAGAGTGTAGTCAGATAAACAGAACCGCCTACAGACGCCAACTCATTATTATGCTGTAATTGTTCTGAAAGGGTAACAATATCTACCGGCTCATTTTTCTCATAAAGAGAGATAATAGCTTGATATATCCTTTGATGAACGCCTCGATAAAAATAATCATCTTCAATCAATTCTATGGCACTACCTATGGCATCCTTATCCATAAGCATGGCACCAAGCATCGACATCTCTGCATCTATTGATTGGGGGGGGATTTTTTCTATAGACATAATTACTCCCTTTCCACCATAATTTTTACCATCGTCTCTCTTCCTGGCATGAGTTTAATGTTTACAGTATGTTCTCCAAGAGACTTTATAGGATCATGGGTTATCATCTTTTTTTCCACCTTTAGCCCCTGTTTATTTAAGGCTAAGACAATATCATCAGTAGTCACTGATCCAAAGAGCTTTTCCCCCTCACCAGCCTTTTTCTTAAGCAGAAGGGTAATCCCTTTTAATCTTTTAATAAACTCCTCAGCTGTTTCCTTTTCTCTGGCTGCAAGTGAGGCAACCTTTTTCTTTTTATCATCAAGGGATTTGATATTGCTTGTTGTAGCTGGCAGAACCAGATCCTTGGGAAATAGAAAATTTTTAGCATAACCCTCAGCCACTGTTTTCACATCCCCAGCCTTTCCAAGACCAGGAACATCCTTTTTCAAGATTACATTCATAAAAGCCCTCCTTCTTCAATAAAAAATAATCAGCCAAAATCCTTCTATGATCAAAGGCAATATCATCAGGAAGATTATCTTCCTTAAATATTCCCACCTCCGCTGCATCATCATCTGCCTTAGGTTCACCATCTGCCTGAGCCACAAACACCGTGGTAATAGTATGATGCCTTGGATCACGGTCAGGGGCAGAGTATGTATGAAGCTGACAGATGAGGCTAATATCAAGACCTGTTTCCTCTTTTGCCTCTCTTACAGCGGTCTGTTCCATGCTTTCACCATATTCTACAAATCCACCAGGGATTGCCCAGCCATAGGGTGGATTTTTTCTCTTTATCAAGACAATGCCTCTATCTTTTAATTCAATAATTATATCTGCGGTTGGGAAAGGATTTTTGTATTTCATAAGAGTTAAAGTTTACACCTAAAGTTGGGATAAGTCAAGAAAAATATTGAGTTGTACGATTAGTTCTATTTGAAGAGTGCCTGAGTTGCAAAAATAAATTGACATAATATCAAAATATATGTTATACTGTAAACATTCAGTATCTCTACAAGAGACAATAAAAGGAGAAAAAAGCAAATGGTGGTTTACCTCTATTTAATATGCGGCATAATAATTGGATGCCTGTTTACATGGCTATTTTTGCAACGGCGATCCTCAGAAATTACAATGTCTTCAGATGAGGGGGGGGCATTTCGGGATAATGTTTCTAAACTTATTACTGAGTTTAATAAGATCTCTAATGCCAATATAAATACCCTTGAGGATAAGATACAGGACATAAGAGAGGTTATTGAACTGGCAGATGAAAGGATAGTGAGAATAAATTCATCCTTGTCTGATATAGGGATAGTTGCCAGAAGGATGAAGGAAAAACCAGTAAGTGAAAAAGAAGAAGCACTCTCGCTGGTGGAGATAGTCTCTCTATCAAAGAAGAAATACCAACCAGCAGTGGATATTTCCCTACCGGCTGCCCTTCCATTGTCTGAGGATGAGGCGGAAGGGGAAAGAAGGCACAGAGGCACAGAGAATGAGGAGATAGCATCCATGGTATCTGTTGCTCAGCCTGAGTCTTACGGACAGGGACAATTGCCAGAAGTGCTACCTCCCCCGTCCCTACAAACCTTGCGAGATATAAAGAAAGAGGCACAAAGGCACAAAGGTGCAAAGGTGCAAAGCGTTCAACTGCCAGAGGTGTTGTTTCCGATTCCCGAATTTTCAAAGAAAAAGGCAAAACCCAAGAAAGAAAAAGAAGAGGAAAAACCTACCATAACCCCACTTCCAAAAACTGCTACCAAGGAGGAGAAGATAGAAACAATTAATGAGCTCCTCTCCGCTGGTTTCTCTGTAGAGGACATTTCAAGGGCTGTAGAGCTAAGCCAGACTGAGGTACAGTTGATATTGGGGTTGAAGAAGAAACGATTGTGAGATGGCTGTATTTCCTAAAGTCCCCTCTTGAGAGGGGTGGACGGTTTTGAACCATGTCAGAATTAATGATTGTGAAGGAGCGTGAGCTATTATGGCAATAGAGAAAATAGAGCTGAAAAATTTTACGGTCTTTGAGAATATTGAGATTGAGTTTTGCGAAGGTGTTAATGTGCTTATTGGGGGAAATGGAACGGGGAAGACACATTTGTTGAAAATAATGTATTTTTTTACACATGACTTGGGAAGGGAAAGAAAGGAAAAAGGTTTTGGTCGTCGTGTTCTTATCGATTTGTTTATAGATGAGTTGAATGTTATAAGAAACCTGCGTGATTATAAGGGAACAGCCGAATTTTCTTGTACTATTGATGGGAATGAAGAATCTTTATGTATAGATGTAAGCATGAATAGTGTAAACAAATCAATATCTACATCTTTTGCACCATCAATCACACAAGATAAACTCTGGCAGGAAAATGCAAACAAGCCAAATTCAGTTTTTATTCCTGCCAAAGAAATGCTTTCCCACTCTAAAAGTTTGTTGGCATTAGAACATGAGAGAGTTATCCCTTTTGACAAGACACTAATAGATATTGTGGCAAAAGCAGAATTGGGAGAAGCCAACAAGATAATCGAGTTTCAAGAGACTTTACTTGCAACGATTTCAAGCGTAATTGATGGTGAAGTAATATATGAAAATGACACCTTTTACATGATAAAGAAAAACGGTTTGAGGATTGAATTCTCAATGGAAGCAGACGGCTTATGTAAATTTGGGTTATTGTGGAAACTCATAAGAAACAGCTTGATTGAAAAAGATACGATTTTATTCTGGGATGAACCAGAGGCTAATATTAACCCCCAACTTATTCCTACTCTTGTAGATGTGTTATTAGAATTACAACGAAACGGTGTGCAGATATTTCTTGCTACACATGATTATAATTTGGCGAAGTATTTTGAGGTCAGGCGAAAAGAGAACGATAAAGTTTTGTACCATTGTCTTTATAAAACCGATGAAGGTGTAAAATGCACTGTAGCTGAAAATTATCGGGATATTCAGAATAATTCAATTGAAATGGCGTTTGAAACATTGCATAACGACATTATAGATAAGGCAATGGAGGATGTAAGCAATGAATAGTAAATGTTTTATTGAGGGTGAGTGTTGCCATCGGGGGATAAAAGATAAAAAATCAGCGAGAGATAAGACTGTAGACAAAATAGTGACGGGTTAGTTTTTGATTGACAAGGGAAAGATTTTTTGGTAGAATTGTTTGTGAAAGATAAGAGAGGATTAATGACGAGATATGTAAGGGGAGATCAGGGAGGATAGCGACGGTTTTTTTGTATAAAAAACGGTTGTTGTCCATGGTTTCCCAATTTCAAAACAATAAGGAGGCAGCATAATGCAAAAAATTCTTTTTGGTAGCCCGGGAACTGGTAAGAGTTATAAAATTGACCATGAAATTGTGCCTGATACATTAGGTATAACAAACAAAGACCATATTGTTAAAACAGTATTTCATCCAGAATATACTTATGGTGATTTTATGGGTAAACTCTTGCCAATGACTCGTGCAAACAATGTTGAATATAGATTTTATGAAGGACATTTTTTAAGAACTCTTGCCAAAGCCTATAAATCAATAATTGAGTCTAAAAAACAAGATAGTCAACAAGAAACCGCTACAAATGTAGTACTTGTTATTGATGAAATCAACAGAGGCAACTCATCTGCAATTTTTGGAACTATTTTTCAATTATTGGATCGCGATGAAAAAGAATGGTCAAGCTATCCTGTCAGTATTTCTGAATTAGAGCAAATGAAACTATTAGAACTTACTTGTGAAGAAATATTATATGATAATAAGGGTGTTACAACCGGATACAAACTTCCTACTATTAAACACGCATTAAAAGATCTTAATGCTTTGCAAAATGAAACTAATAAGCAGTACTCCTAATATTCGGATACTTGACTTCAAATATCACCCAATCGAAGATTTCCAAGGAAGTATGATCAAGGTAGATAAGGTAAGATGTGATATAAGGAAACAATTAGTCTATGAATTTGCTTATTCCACTAAGTATCCGACTACGAATGTCTCCAGTCAATTTGTTATACCATGTTTCTATAATGATAATGATAATGCAACAGAAGATGATAAAGTCGGTAACATAAAAAACCCAACAGATTTAACTCCCGAAATGCAAAAAGCAAATATTAATGTGTTTTTATTAAATTTTAACCTTGTTCAAAAATGCTATTTGGAGGCATAACAATGGTTCATTCAAATAATAACAAATATGGTTCTTATGTCCCATTAATTTCTATTGGTCGTGAAGAGGCTACTTTCGATCACTTTCGTGAACTTAATGAAAAATATCTACAACCTATGATTGATTCTTTTTTACAGGATAAAGAAATATCAAGCAATTCTAAGCAAATTGAGATTGAAGAGTCAATAAGCGATCTTGACTTCAAGTCATTAAATTTCGACTATTTCTACGAATTTATCTTTGACGACATTAAAAAAGAGAATGGGAAAATAGTTCATACTGTCAAATATGCTATCACTTTTGATAAAGCCTTGGACGGAAAAACAATCAACATAAATGATGTGCCTGTTTTTTATTGGATTTATATTGATTTTGCAGAAATGATGCAGTTTCTTCGAGTTAATTGTCATAAGAATTTGGTTGGGGGGAATATAGGGGGATACTATGATAAATAAAGCAGTTATCAAGAATTTTGGGACACTTACGAATATCAAATGGGAAAATCTCGGAAAAATCAATTTAATCATTGGTGAAAATAGTAGTGGTAAAACATTTTTATTAAAAGCATTATATAGCACAATGCGTACAATAGAAGAGTATAAGCGAGGAGATGATAAACGCTCGGAAAATGAGATATTGTCAGAGAAGCTATATTGGACATTTCAAACAGAAAAAATCGGCGATTTGGTTTCAAAGACATCGACATCAACACCTTGTAAGGGTTGCCAAGAGAGGGCAGATGGGGATGAAAAATTTAGCGATTTGGTTGCTAAGACATCAACAACGAAACTGTCTTGTGAGATAACCTTTGATAATAAAGAATTTCATTATCAATTTGGCAAAGATACAACAAAAATCATTCAATCTTTGACAAACCGAACTTCACCAAGAATGAGCAATTCCATTTTCTTGCCGTCTAAGGAAGTACTATCTATCTATCATCTTATTTTAGAATCGCGAGAAAAGGATAAATTATTTGGTTTTGATGATACCTACCTTGACCTTGTTCGAGCACTTGCTCTACCTCGAAAAGGAGGGGAAAGTTATCCGAAATTTGCCAATTCACGAAAAGCATTAGAAGATATTTTAGGCGGTAAGGTAGAATACGACGAAATAACTACTCGTTGGCAATTTAAAAAAGGAAATCAAAAATTTGCAATTGGTGTTACGGCAGAAGGAATTAAAAAGATTGCGATTCTTGATTCTCTTTTAGCAAATCGTTATCTTGATACTGAATCAATAATATTTATTGATGAACCAGAGTCTGCTTTGCATCCAGCTGCGATTTCAAAACTTTTGGATATTATTAAGGTGTTAGCCCATTCGGGAATTCAATTCTTTCTGGCAAGTCATTCATATTTTGTAATCAAAAAGCTGTATTTAATTGCACGCAAAAATAACTTTTCGATCCCTTTCATTTCACTGAATAATAACCAAAATGGTGAAGTGGGATATGATGATTTATTAAATGGAATGCCTGATAATTCAATTATCGATGAATCAATACGGCTCTACAAAGAAGAAATAAACGGGGTATTAGAATAATGTCAGTAACAATTGAAGAATCAGGCATGATTTTTGGTCCTTTTTTAGATGAACATTGCTTTTATATAGAAAAGTCAAGTGCATATAAAAAGTTGCAAAATGGAATACAAATAGCAGAGTTTTTGTTGATTCAACCAGATAAAAACAGGCTGCTAATAGTTGAGGCAAAATCAAGTTCTCCCAACCCAGACAATAAAGAATCTCAAAATCGATTTGATTATTTTATTGCAGAGATATCCGGGAAATTATTAAATGCATTTACTTTGGGGTTAGCCCTTTGTTTAGAACGACATGTGGATAATAAGAATGAAATATCGAAATGTTTTAAGGAAATCACGCATGATTCTGTAGAAATTGTACTTATGCTTATAATTAACGGATATAAAGAAGAATGGCTTGTTCCATTAAATGAGGCATTACAAACGAAACTTTATTGCACAAGTAAAATATGGCCACTGAAAGTTTGTGCCATTAATGAAAAAATAGCACAGGAATACAGATTGATCCAACGAACTGCGGTATAGGGATACATATGATAAACAACTATTCCTCAATGTTAAAACCTTTTGTGTTTCTATGCCTTTCTCTTTTACTTCTTCCTCATACCATCTTTGGATTCAACGAAAGATTTATTGGTGCCCGTCCTATGGGCATGGGAGGAGCGTTTGTGGCTGTGGCAGATGATGCTAATACCATGAGTTGGAATCCAGCTGGGTTGCCAATGCTCCAGCGATATGAATTTAATAATGTTTGGGGAAATCAGGATTCGATGGGGCAAATGAGCCTTTATACTAACCTGATTGTTCCGGTGTTTGATGAAAATTGTGCCATTGGTTTTGGCTGGCAAAATCTAAAGATTAAACCAATTTCTCTCTCAAAGGGTGAATGGGCATTTGCCGGTGCACAGCGTCGTGGAAAATGGTCATTGGGCGGGTCTTGCCGTTCTATTTACAGGGATACCTCTCTTCGACCGGATAAGGATATAGGGGTTAAGGTGGATGTTGGGACATTATGGACTCCATTTGACACCATACAATTGGCTTTGGTTAAATATGGCTTGTTTGGCACAGATTTGCAGGAGGATGAACCCATAAGATATAAAATGGGCTTGTGCTATCACCCACCCGCAAGTAAAAACCTTTTATTTGCCGTAGACAAGGACAATCTTGATACCTATTGGGGTATTGAATTCTGGCTGAAAAAACAAATACTTAAAACAGATATTGCCCTGAGATGGGGTGGAAATACCAGCAAGGGCATAACCCTTAAACGAGCAAATTCTCTGGGTGCAAACCTGTTGCAAATTGACTATGCCTCATCAGGGGATAATTATTATTCCTCTATTTCCCTTGGCTATGAATATATTACCTCACTGTTTAATCTTCAAGGGGTGTCATTGGATCCCTTCTTCAGCAACCTTTTCGTATGTACATACAAGTCCCTTGAGAATGGAAAAATTCCCCTGGGCACAATTACAGTAGAAAATAAGATGAAGGATGTACCTATAGTCGTTTGGTTAACTATAGATATGAAGGAATACACAGATAATAAGGCTGTCCCTCTGCAGATGGAATTATCCCTCGAGAAGAGCGGTATGCCGATAAAAAAAACAGCAGGAACTGCAACCACAATCGGTACAGGTACTAATCAACCAAGAGCAGTAATTGCAGGAGACAAGAGGCAGGAAGCAGAGGATAAATGCACCATCCCGCCAGGTTATATTGCCAGAATAAAGATGATAAATCTTCCTGTAAGCGAGAATATCCTGAAGGCAAAGGGCAATGTCTCTGTCTCACCAGAGATTAAGATTTATTACACCCTGCGGGATGAGATCAAGGATATTACCCCAAAATGCGGGAATGTAAACATCTGTGGAAATAATGGTACAGGTACATATCAGGTAAACTGGAATCAGCCGGGGATGCTGGCAACATTTATGGCAATCGAAAAAAATAGTGTTATGTTTGATTTTATGAATGAGGTTAAGAGGTGTTATCTAAAAACAAAGGAATTTGCAAAAATTCCCGATAATGTGCCAGAAAATATCTTTAAGGCAATGTACCTCATAGATGTTTTTAGGGCATGGGGAATAACATACACTGAGCGAAAGGATTACAAAACAGGTGCTTCAAAGGACATATATCTTCGTTGCCCTGATGAGATATTAAACGGCAGATTTACCAATGGAAATGATGAAGATTTAGCAGTGCTTATGGTTGCTTGCCTGAAATATTGGGATATACCTGTAGGATTTTTGGATGGTGGACAAACTAAGAAGGAAAATTTTATGCCTATGTTCTCTACAGGGATACCTGCCAATGACGGAACACAAACAAAGGGGTATAATGATGTATTTCTCTTTAATCCAGAATGGGGCACAAAAACAACATGGCTGCCTTTGAAAATATCAAAGTGGAAGGATAATTTTGTTGTTATCTGTGGGCAAGCCACTGAATTTTATAGAGGGGAAGAAAATGGGAAAAAAGCAAAGGAAGAATATATGTTTAAGGCAATGTTTTTGCCAGAGGAGAGTAACTTTACTCCCTCAATGCCCATAAAGAAATCAAGTGAAAAAAAACTGGTTTTCTCGGATAAACTTTGGCTACGAATATATGAGGAGTTCAGGATGGATATTCAGAAATTTAATGAGCTAAGCTCCTACAAAAATTTCTTTGGTGAGGTAAAAATAGAACCCTTGCCTGAAGATGTCAAGAAAGCATCAGGGATTTAGTAGTGTACATAGAAAGCAATAATCCTAATAATTTTTCTTGATTTTTAGTGATAATTCTGGTATTATTGTAACTATTCAGGAGTTTAGGCTGAAGGCATTAGTTTGAAAGACACGAACTGCATCAATAATTCTCCTGTTTCCGCTTCTTTACCCTACAGCCTAAACACCTACAGCCTATCTACCTAAGTAGAGGTGACAAAATGACTATTATCGATGATGTAAAATCCGTATTTGAAAGAGATCCAGCAGCAAGAAATATCCTTGAGGTTTTGTTGTGTTACTCAGGGCTTCATGCAATTATTCTTCACAGGATTGCTCATTTTTTGCATACCAGATTGAGGATTCCCTTATTGCCAAGGCTTATTTCCCAGATAGGCAGGTTTTTTACCGGCATAGAGATTCATCCTGGTGCAAGGATTGGGAAAGGATTCTTCATTGACCATGGAATGGGTGTAGTTATTGGGGAAACAACAGAGATTGGAGATTTCGTAACATTGTATCAGGGCGTCTCTCTGGCTGGCACAGGCAAGGAAACAGGCAAAAGGCATCCCACTATTGGAAATAATGTTGTTATTGGAGCCGGAGCAGCAGTGCTTGGTCCAATTATTGTAGGAGATAATGTTCGAATTGGGGCAGGCAGTGTAGTTGTAAAGCCTGTACCCGATGATTGTACTGTAGTCGGCGTACCCGGAAGAATTGTACGACAGGAAGGAGAAAAGATTGTTCGTGCCCCACTTGACCATAGCAATCTTCCAGATCCTGTTCAGGAAAGGATTGAATCCCTTCATCATGAATTGGAGATTGTAGAAGAGACTATTCGAAAATGGAAAAAACAGTTTGAGCCATGCAATTAAGCCATATAAAGGAGTGCCATGGGAAAAATAATAGAGATTCCATTTTCAATGAATTTAATCAAGTTTGTTGCGGAACGGTTGATGGAGCAAGAAAAATGTGATTTTTCGTCGACTGCGGTTGTATTCAGTCATCATCGTCCCGGCATGTATCTCCACAAAACAATGGCAAAATCCCTTGCGACTCCATTTTTCCCACCAAAGATATTCTCAATGGATGATTTTATGTTGTATTTAGCAGAGGGCGAATGCAAGATTCGCCCCTACGATATTGTAAAACCTATGGACAGTATTTATTTGCTTTTTCAGGTAATATCACTTCTCCCTGATAATCCATGGAAAAGGTTTTCCTTGAATCAGTTTATCCCTTGGGGATTAAAACTTGAGCAGGTGATAGGAGAGTTAGATATTGAGATGAAGGGTGATAAAGAGATTCATGATATTGAGATAGGGGAAGATTGGGGAACAGTGGCATTGGACAATATCAGGAATCATCTTTCTCAAATACGACAGGGGTATCACTCCATATTGCAAAGCCATAATCTTACTACAAGGGCTTTAATCTATTGTATGGCAGCCAATAATGTTTGCAATACTGACCTGAGCCAGTTCAAACACATCTATCTTGCCGGATTGTTTGCCATGACTGGTGCTGAAAAGGTGGTGATTCGACACCTTTTAGGACAGCCAGGGGTTAGTATTATCCGACAGAATGATGGGAGTAAATGGACACCATTTGAGGAGATGGATGAATGGGGGGGAAGACAGAGGTACGAAGGAGAGGGTACGGAGGGTACAGAAGGTAGGGAAGGTACGGAGGTACAGAAGTACGAAGAGGAAAAAGAGAAAGAGGATGAGGCAGTTTCTGTAGGGGCAATCCTGCCAGAGGTGCTACCTCCTTGCGGTTGCCCAAATGGCTCCCCGGAGATATTCCTTTACAAGGCGTTTAATACCCATTCTGAGGTGGTGGCATTAAGGGATGCATTGATGGGGGTGGAAGGAAAAAGTAGGCAGTCAGCAAAAGGCAGTCAGCAGGTGGGAGAAGACAGATTGCCTCCTAATTATGAAAATACTGCCATTGTCCTGCCCTCTTCCGAGGCACTCATACCCCTCTTGTCTGAGGTAATAACTGCCCTACCTACGGATTACAACATCAGCATGGGTTATCCTGTGATACGAACACCGGTGTATGCCCTTTTGGACATATTTATGGGACTTTATCGAAACAGGGAGGTAGCACCTCTGGCAGTTGATAATTCGTATTATCTTGAGGATTATCTCAACCTGTTAATGCAACCATATATCAAAAACATCCGCAATTCCTCACAGACAAGGATACTTGTCCATGCTGTAGAGGCCGTCCTGAAAAAGCAGGAAAAAAGATTTCTGAGCTTGGAGGAGATTGAACAGAATTCAAAGATATTTGATGCTGCCTCTATGCTGAGTCCAGGGGTATCCCCTGCAGAATTTATGGAGATGCTGATAAATATCCATAATCTTTTCATAAGAGGGATGGATGAGATAACGACGATAAGGCAGATGGCAGGCTTTTTTGAGGGCGTTCTTACCTTTTTACTCAATAATAGCCCTGCTTCACACTATCCCTTTTCCGGTGAATTTTTCCATAAGTTTTTTTCCTTTATCGACGAAATCAAGGATTCTATGATTAATAATCACTACTTTGAAAGGGTTGAAGAACTGCTTGAGGTTTTTCTTTATCTGATAAAAGGCGAACAAATCTATTTTGAGGGAAGCCCACTTAAGGGGTTGCAGATATTGGGGTTGTTGGAAACACGAGCCTTAAATTTTGATAAGGTTTTTATTCTGGATGTAAACGAAGGGGTTTTGCCTGGCGCCCAATCATTTGATCCACTTTTGCCTCTTCCGGTGAGATATTCCTTAAATATGCCTGCTTATTATCAACAGGAGGAGATAGCTCGATACCACTTTCATCGCCTTGTTTCTTGTTCCAAAGAGGTACACATCATTTATCAGGAAACAGAAAAAATGCGAAGAAGCAGATTTGTTGAAAAATTAGTCTGGGAAAGGGAAAAGATGTGTGAAAAAATAGGCACCATGAAGGCAAAACCTGTTACCCTGAATATCTCCCTTGCCCCTTCTGTCAGAAAGATGGCTATAAATAAAACGCCGAAGATTATTGAGATATTGCATAATATGAAATTTTCTCCTACCAGCCTGAATACATACCTTCAATGCCCGGCTAAGTTTTACTTTTCAAAGATATTAATGCTTAAAGAGAAGGAGGATATATTTGAGGATCTGGATGCAGCTGAGACAGGAAATATCCTCCATCGTGTTCTGGAGCTTCTTTACAAGCCCCTTGTTGATAAAGACAGGATACGATATAATTATCTTAAAAGTAGCCTGAGAGGGGTATTGGATGAGATATTCAGACAAAAATTTGGAGAGGTGAGTGGTGAGCAATATCTGTTGAGAGAGATGATATTTAAGCGGATTAATGGCTATCTTGAATGGGAACAAGGGTGTTTTAAGAATAGAAGGATTGTTTCTGTGGAGACTAATTATGCGTTTGAACTTGGGATAAAGGATATAGGATTAAAAGGCAAGACAGACAGGATTGATTATTGTCAAGAAACCAATGAGCATATCATCATTGATTATAAATCCGGGGACATAACCAAGTATGGATGTAAGTGTTTTAATAAGATATTAGTGAGCCGAGGAGAGATGAAGAAAGAGATAAACTCTTTGCAACTCCCATGTTATGTATTGCTTTACCAGAATGCAAATCAAGACATCCCGATAGATAAGATAAATTCCAGCCTGATATCCCTTCAATTCAACGCAGAGAAAATGCTTTTTAATGATAAGAATAAAGACATTGACAGGGGTACATTTTTAAGTGATATTTTCTTGCCCACATTGAAGAATCTTATTTGGGAGATTATAGATCCCTGTATCCCTTTTGTGGTTGATAGTGATGAGGAGGGTGGCGGGTGTAAGTATTGTGAATTTTCTGTGTTGTGCAGGAGGTAGGGGGGGAGGTAGTAAGGTCATAGGGTCATAAGGTAGTAGGGTAGGTGATTACCATACTACCCTATGACCTTACTACCTTATGACCTCCTTGTGACCTCCTCCCTATCCCTTACTATGTGGTCTTATCCCTCGCTTGTTAACAAAATAATTGCTCCCTGAAAAAGATTTAGCATATTGTTTCATCTCACTGGCAATCTGGCTTATTTGAGCAGAATGGAGAATTGTTTTCAATTCATTAGTAACAACACCAATAGAGATGGTCATCAAAGGGAATTTTTTCATTATCCCCTGACGATCAGCACTAAAGACACAACCCTTTTCCCTATCCTCTTTGGAATACATCTCAGGGATACTATCATCAAATCTCTTTAGAATCTCCATGCAAATAACCTCCACCCTTTCGATGGAGGTAATCAAAACAAAATCATCACCGCCAATATGTCCAAGAAAATCATTCCTCCCGCTATGCATCCTCATTGCCTCAATAATTACCGATGCTGTAAGACGGATAATTTTATCCCCTTGTTCAAATCCATAGATGTCATTATATATCTTAAAATTATCTATGTCAATATAGCAAAGGGCAAATATATCCTTTTTTTCCAGATGCTTGTCTATCTTTTCCCGAATAGAGTTATTTCCGGGCAACATGGTCAATGGATTAGCATCAAGTCCCAGATAGGTGCGGGAAATAAGTGATTTTATCTTTGCCAATAGTCTTGCAGGCTGAATCGATTTAATCACATAGTCATCTGCACCAAAATCCAATGCCTTTAGCTCGCTATCCATTATATCCATTCCAGTAAACATTATCACTGGAATGTAACAAAAAACAATATCCTGCCGTATCTTTTCACAAATCTGATACCCATTTATATCTGGAAGCATTAAATCGAGGAGGATAAGATGAGGAATCCTTTCCTGAATGATGGATAAAGCCTCTTTCCCACTTTCAGCCATAATGGTTTCATAGCCTTCATTCTCTAACAAATCACTCAGACTCATCCTGACATCTATTTCATCATCTACGATAAGAATAGTCGTTTTATCCATAAATTAGTATTCTCCCAATTTTTCGACCTGTGCAGTTGAAATTCACTACATACCCTTAAAATATTTGCAATTTTCATGAGATAAAGGTATTTTTTTGTAGAAATAATGTTATTTTTCGTGTATAATTAATCTGTTCAGAAGTGTCTCCCCTCTTAAGA
>JAZDHC010000236.1:0-7854 GCA_043806395.1 Candidatus Desantisiibacteriota bacterium
GGATCGGGATCTGGCTCGGGCTCTGGCTCTGGATCTGGATCTGGATCTGGATCTGGCTCTGGATCGGGCTCTGGATCTGGCTCGGGCTCGGGCTCTGGATCGGGCTCGGGCTCTGGCTCTGGCTCTGGATCTGGATCTGGATCTGGATCTGGATCTGGATCTGGCTCTGGATCTGGCTCGGGCTCGGGCTCGGGCTCGGGCTCGGGCTCGGGCTCGGGCTCTGGCTCTGGATCTGGATCTGGATCTGGATCTGGCTCTGGATCTGGCTCTGGATCAGGCTCGGGCTCTGGCTCTGGCTCGGGCTCGGGCTCTGGGTCTGGATCTGGCTCGGACTCGGGCTCGGGCTCTGGCTCTGGCATTTTCCCCAGCTCCTTACAGTCAATGTGACTTTCTGATTATGATGGGGACACTCTTTCTGTATATAAACCCTAACGATATTGCAGAGGTTGAACAGGAGATATCCCAATTCCTGCATAAGATAGATACCACGAATCCATGGGTACGCCTTGGCTACTCTATTTACAACATATCCAAAGATCCTGCTGATATCCAGGCAAGGGAGACATTTAATGAATTGTTACGCAAGCCGGCAGACGAAAAGATGGCAGAGGTATTTGCCTTTCTTCACTGGCAAGTGAGTGTTGGGGAAAGGCTGTTGTTGTTCAACTTGCCGAACATATCAAATTAGTCGAACCAAGCATGAAGGGATTTACTGCAAGTAATATTTGGCGAATGAAACAATTTTATGAGTCATATAAGGATGTCGAAAAACTCGCACCACTGGTGCGAGAATTATCATGGACAAATAATTTGATTATTTTTTCTCGATGTAAGACCATTGAAGAAAGGGAATTTTATATCCATCTCTGCCTTCGTGAAAAGTATTCCAAACGCGAACTGGAACGGCAGATCAACACCAGCGTTTTCGAGCGTACCATGTTAGCAGACAAAAAACTCTCACCTGCGATGAGAAAATTGCCGCAAAATGCAGCAGGTGTTTTTCGGGACAGTTATATATTTGAATTTCTGGATATTCCTCGGAGGCACTGTGAGAATGACTTGCAAAAGGCAATTATTCGACATCTACGGGATTTTATTCTTGAAATAGGACGGGACTTTTCCTTTGTTGGAGAGGAATACCGACTGCAAGTGGGCAATAGGGATTTCTTCATTGATTTGCTGTTCTATCATCGTGAACTGCAATCTCTGGTGGCGATTGAATTGAAGGTTGACGAATTTCAGCCAGAGTTTATGGGACAATTGAACTTCTATCTTGAGGCGTTGGACAGGGATGTTCGCAAACCACATGAAAATCCATCTATTGGGATACTGCTTTGCAAGGGCAAGGATGATGAGGTGGTGGAATACGCATTGAGCCGTTCTGTTAGTCCAACCCTTGTGGCTGATTATGAAACCAAGCTGATCCCGAAGAATTTGTTATGTCAAAAACTCCATGAATTCTACGAATTAGCAGAAGTGGTGGCAAATGATGATTAAAATATTTTTCAGATGAAAGGAAAAACAATGAATTGCTCTCGGGCTCGATTTGACATTATTCTACTTTTAATTACCATTACCCTGGTGGGTATTGGGTTATTGATGATCTATAGTTCCAGTGCTATATTTGTCCAAAAGTATACACAAGATAGCTATTTCATGCTTAAGAAACAACTTCTCTGGGTATGTATTAGCAGTGTAGGGATGCTTATTGCATGGAAGACGGATTACAGGCTACTCCGTAAGTATAAAGGAATTATTATCGCTGTGGGGCTGGTTTTATTGGTACTGACTATCATTCCAGAGATTGGTTGTAAAACAGGCGGAGCAGCAAGATGGTTAAAGATATGTGGAATTAAATTTCAGCCATCAGAACTAATCAAGCTATGCCTCATTATATGGATGGTTGATTTTATTGTCAAGAGAAAGGCACATCTTAAGAGTATGCTCAAGGGATTTTTGCCAGCATTGATGTTTTTAATGTGTATTATCATTATCTTATTGAAACAGCCCCACTTTGGGATGGTTATCCTGCTTTTTAGTGTAAGCATGGTTATTCTCTTTGCTGGAGGAATAAGCTTAAAACATATCCTTTCCTTGCTTCTGGTTTCGATCCCTATGTTGGTATTTGTAGCCTTTAAGGCACCATATCGTGTCAGACGATTGACTATTTTTATGGATCCATGGTCAGATGCTGGTAATAAAGGGTATCATATTGTCCAATCATTGATTGCCCTGGGGTCAGGAGGATTATTTGGTGTAGGACTTGGTCAGAGCAAACAAAAGCTATTTTATCTGCCTGAATCCTCAACAGATTTCATCTTTGCCATTATTGGGGAAGAGGGTGGATTTCTTCTTGCTGTTGCGGTTATTGTTTTATTCGTTGGTTTTGCTTATTGTGGAACAAAGATAAGCTTGGCTACAGATGATTTCTTTGCCAGTTTATTTGCCTTTAGCCTGACATTTATTATTGTTGCTCAGGCATTCCTTAATATCGGCGTGGTGACAGGGGTACTGCCAACCACTGGTGTGCCATTGCCATTTATCAGCTTTGGCGGATCTGCCTTGGTTTTCAATATGGTTTCTGTAGGGATATTGTTGAATATTGCCAAAAGCTCATTTGCAAGAAGAGGGTGATGATTTTATGCGAATAGTTATTACTGGTGGGGGAACAGGTGGACATCTTTATCCTGGCATATCAATTGCGTCTGGCTTGAGAGAAAGACAGATAGCCGTGTTGTTTGTTGGCAATATCAATGGGATTGAGGCTAAGGTTGTACCACAGGAAGGATTTGAGTTTAAGGGAATTGTCGTTTGTGGCTGGAATAGAACACTGCTGGGAATTTTCAGGGTAGCGTGGAAATTAATAGGGGCATTTTTTGCATCCTGCAAGTATTTATTGAAATTTAAGCCAGCCGTTATTCTTGGAACAGGCGGGTATGTTTGTGTACCGGTAATCATTGCCGGAAGGGCACTGGGAATACGGTGTATATTGCATGAACAAAATGCTATACCCGGACTGGCAGTAAGGATGCTTTCAGGGATTGTAAATAAAATAGCTGTTTCAATGCCTGAATCTTCAAAATATTTGCCACGGAAGAAGGTTGTTGTTACTGGCAATCCTGTTCGGAAAGGGATTGGACAGGTAGAAAAACAACAGGCATGTCAGAAGTTTGGTCTTTCAACAGATAAGACTACCATGCTTGTATTTGGTGGAAGCAAAGGGGCAAAAAGCATAAATATGGCAGTCATGGAGGCGTTAAACAAAGGCAGCCTTAGCCTTGAAGATTTGCAGATTATCTGGATTACGGGCTCTACAGATTATTCAATGGTATGCCAGAATATCCATGGGAAAGGGTATCGGATATTTGAATACTTAAATGATATGGATTATGCCTATGGAGCTGCTGACTTAGTTGTGTGTCGAAGCGGTGCTACAACTGTGGCTGAGGTTATTGCCTGTCGTGTGCCAACAATTATGGTGCCGTATCCTTATGCCACAGATAATCATCAGGAGAAGAATGCACGGGTGTTAGAGCAGTGTGGTGCAGCAAGGGTGGTGCTTGATGCTGAATTACCTCAAGGAAGACTGGCTGAGGTAATGGTTGAGTTGCTTTATGATGTTAAAAAATTGGACAGGATGAGGCAGGGATACGAGGGGTTTGATATGGATCCGTATGGTGCGGTGGATAGGGTGATGGAGGTAATAGGTGGGGATGGTGAGGAAGGTAGGGAAGGTAGGAAGGTAGGAAAGGAGGAATAATGTTCAAGAAAATACAAAATATTCATTTTATTGGGATTGGTGGTTCAGGGATGAGTGGCATTGCTGAGTTATTGTTAAATTTAGGGTATACTGTTACTGGTTCGGATGTGGCTGAGACAGAGATTACTAAAAGGTTACAGGGATTAGGTGGAAGGATTTATATCGGACATAGCCAGAAAAATATTGAGGATGCAGATGTTGTTGTTTATTCGTCTGCTGTTTCAAAAGAAAATCCAGAGGTTTTATCTGCTAAAGAGAAACGAATACCGGTTATTCCGAGGGCAGAGATGCTGGCTGAACTCATGCGATTGAAATATGGGATTGCTGTGGCAGGGGCACACGGGAAGACAACCACAACATCCATGGTATCCTTAGTTCTTTCTACCGCTGGGCTGGATCCAACCGTAGTTGTTGGCGGCAGGTTTAATGATATTGGCAGTAATGCACGGCTGGGAAGTTCAGAATACTTAGTGGCTGAAAGCGATGAAAGCGATGGCAGTTTTCTGAAATTATCCCCGATTATTGCTGTGGTAACAAATATTGACGAGGAACATCTTGATTATTATCAGGATATTTCCCAGATAAAGGATGCCTTTGTACAATTTATGAACAAGGTGCCCTTTTACGGTAGCGTTATCCTTTGTCTTGATAACGAAAACCTTCGGACCGTGATAGACAAAATAGAAAGAAGGGTTATTACCTATGGGTTGACCAAAGAGGCACAGATACGGGCAGAGGATATTGTATTTGATGGGTTTTCTTCGGAATTTACCGTGGTCTTTGAGGGTAACACCCTTGGCAGAATAAAACTAAGGGTGCCAGGTATGCATTATGTGTCCAATGCTCTGGCTGCTGTGGCTGTTGGATTGGATCTGGAGATTGAGTTTGAAAAAATCGCAAATGCCCTTGGTGCTTATAGTGGTGTGCATCGAAGATTTCAGATAGTTGGAGAGACTGATGGTGTGACAATTATTGATGATTATGCCCACCATCCTACAGAGATAGCAGCCACACTGGCAGCTATTAAATCAACCAATAGAAGGGTTGTCGCTGTGTTTCAGCCACATCGATATACCCGTACCAAGGCATTAGCAAAGAACTTTGGACAATGCTTTAATGATGCTGATATGGTCATAGTCACAAATATCTATGGGGCAGGTGAAAAACAGGTAGAAGGGGTGGATGCGTCCTTGGTTGTAAAAAGTCTGGTGGAAGCAGGACATTCAAGGGTAATGTTTCTACAGACATTTGAGGAGATAATTGATTTTCTACATAGATTTATCTGCCCGCAAGATGTTGTAGTTACCCTGGGAGCGGGTGATATCTGGAAGGCAGGGAAAAGGTTGTGGGAGGAAATGAGGGAGAAGGTGGAAAGGTAGGAAGGTAGGAGGGTAGGAATGGTTCAAGTAGCGGAGTTGTTGCCTCAATTATTGAAAATAACACCACGAGTGTTGATCCAAGAACCAATGAGTAAACATACATCCTTTGGGATAGGGGGACCGGCTGATTTTTTTGTTACAATTCAGAACAGGGACGAATTGATGAGGCTTCTGTGTCTTATTCAGCAATGCGATATCCCATTCTTTATTCTTGGTGAAGGAACAAACCTTGTGGTCAGAGATAAAGGGATCAGGGGGATAGTAATCAAATTGGGCGGTGAGTTTACAAACATAAGGATTGATAATAATATTATCCATGCTGGGTCAGGGGCATTGCTTTCTAAGGTGGTAAATTCAGCTGCTAAAAATGGGCTTTCAGGGTTAGAATTTGCTGCCGGAATTCCGGGGACGATTGGTGGGGCAATTGTAGGAAATGCAGGAACAGAGGCAGGATGTATTGGTGATATAGTTAATCAGGTAGGGGTACTTTCTGTAGAGGGTAAATTTGAGGGATTGACCGGGGATAATGTTGAATTTTCCTATAGAAATAGCAATTTAAGAAAATATATTGTAATTAATGTAGAATTGTTGTTGACAAAACGGGATTTTTTAGGTATCATTAGTACAATAAACTCAATTCTCGAAAAGAGACAAAATGCTCAGCCCAAGGGAAGGGGCGCGGGAAGTATTTTTAAGAATCCAGAAGGGTCATCTGCATGGAAATTAATAGAAAATGCAGGGCTCAAAGGGATGCGAATGGGTGGGGTATATATCTCTCCTGAACATGCCAACTTTATCTTGGCGGATAAAGGGGCAAAGGCAGAGGATGTTCTGGGACTAATAGAATATATTCAGGAACAGGTTGAAAAAGATTGCGGGGTTGAATTGGTTGCTGAGGTCAGGGTGGTAGGAGAATAAGTCCTATAGGACTTATAAGATTTATGGACTTAAAAGAATATTTTCTTCATAAAAAAATTGGGGTGTTAGCAGGGGGAATTTCTTCGGAAAGGGATGTTTCCCTTCGTTCAGGAAAAAATGTTTTAGAATCATTGGAACGACAAGGGTTTAACTCATTTATCATTGATCCAGCTGATAATGATTTTATTAAGCAGATAAAAATGATAGATGTTGCCTTTATTGCTTTGCATGGCGGGTATGGAGAGGATGGCGGTATTGCTGGGCTGCTTGAGGTTATGAGGATACCGTACACAGGTTCAGGGGTGTTGGCTTCAGCCCTTGCCATGAATAAGGTGGCTTCCAAGAGGATATTCAGGGAACAGGGGCTACCAACCCCTGATTATGCCTGTTTGCCACTGGCTGATGGATATGGCTATGAGGATTTGATCAATAAATTGGGATTACCATTAATAGCCAAACCCGTATCAGAGGGTTCGAGTATAGGTGTGACCATTATAAGGGATGAGTCAAGGATACAATCGATTATTACGGAATTAATGGCTGAACATCGTGATGTTTTTGTAGAAAAATATATTCATGGTCAATCAGTAACCGTAGGCATTCTTGGTAATGGCAGTTCATTGCGTGCCTTGCCAGTATTAGAATTGGCAACAAAAAATGAGTTTTATGATTATGAGGCTAAATATACCTCTGGGATGACTGAGTTTATTATTCCGGCTAAATTGGATACAGAAATATACGAAAGTGTGTGTCAGACAGCTATCAGGGCTCATCTTGCTCTTGGATGTGAGGGGTTTTCTCGCGTAGATATGATTGTTTCAGCTGAAGGTATTCCTTTTGTACATGATGTTAATACCGTCCCAGGACTAACAAACTTGAGCGATTTGCCGGCATGTGCTACTGCGGATGGAATGGGTTATGATGAGCTTATTTTTGAAATGTTATGCTCTGCCTATTATAGGATAAAACATGTCACGACATAAAGGCTTGGCAAATAAGTTAAGTATAGGAAAGGATAAATGGCGAAGTAAAAAGGGACGCAAAAAAATAGCCAAAAATTTTATTCAACGGATACGGAGGATAAGTTTTTGGGTAATAATTGGTGTGATTTGTGCCCTTATTATTCAAACCCCCTCATATCTCATGGGATCACCACATTTTTTTATTGATTCTACGGTAGTTACAGTGAGAGGAGGGCAGATTACCAAGGAAGAGATTCAGAATAGATTAGAAAAGTTTTTCTTAAAAAAGTATGCTACCATGCATCCAAATATCTTTAGAGTGAATGTAAAGGAAGCAACAAAAAATATTGCTTTATACCCAAGGGTGCTAAGGGTAACCTTGAAGAGGCAGTTGCCAAAAAAAATATTAATTGATGTAGAGGGAAGAACCCCAAAGATGATGCTTAAAGTAGCATCTCAATATTATGGTATTGACGAATATAAAATAATTTTTCCTATTCAATATAATAAAAACTTAACTCTGCTTAGCGGTATAAGCAATATAGAGATAGGGAAGACAATACCTCAGCAGGGAATTGAAGATGTATTTTTGCTGTATCATACCATAGCTGTTATAGATAAAAATTTAAGTAGCAATATTTTTATGATAAATATTGCTAATCCAAGAAATGTTGTACTTATGATTAATAAGGAAAATCCTGTAGCGGTTTATTGTGGGTCTCGTCTGGAAGAAAAATCGTTGGTACAGAAATTAAATGAGTTAAAGATTATTCTTGAATACTTTAAGAAGACTAATCAGCAAAGGGAATATATTGATATAAGGTTTGATAATATA
>JAZDHC010000237.1:0-2688 GCA_043806395.1 Candidatus Desantisiibacteriota bacterium
GTTATAATAGAAAATTATACCATAACTCCCCCAAAATGTCAAGCCCTTTTATTGCTTTATCTCAATTATTTTCAATGCATTATGAATAATCTTGGATTATTTTGGAATAAATCAACAGAGTCATCTATGAAGAATCAGGGAAAATGGCGGCAGCACTTCAATCATTTTCAACTGATTTAGCAACTAAAATCGAAGCAGGATTTGAAACAATCTTATCGAGCCAAATAATACCAGCATTTGATGCCTTAAAAGACGAAGTTGCAAAACTTGGCGATAAGCTCAAAGACCCGACAACAGAAATGACAAAAGCTGTTGTTTCTGATTTGAAAGATGCTTTGTCAAAAATGTTTAAGGACTTTAAGGGTTCTGTTTCTGGTTCGACAAAATCTGAGATGGAACGGATTACGGTTTTATTAGGAAATGCGGGCAGAATATTAACTGAATTTCCAAATAAGCTTCAACAAATGACCAATAATTTGAATGACAACTTTAAAGGGTTGCAAGATGTGGTTCAGCAGATTTCTCAAAATACTATGTCTCAGAGTCAGGAATCTATCGAACAAATGAGAAAGCAAGTAGAAGAGATGTCTGAAACATTGAAAGACAAAGTGGGTGAGTTGCAAATTGGGCAGGAAATATTAATTGATAAGCAAACCGAAAATCTTAAAGTTTCAGAAAGGATGCTTAACTCTTTTAATACCAGCATTGACAAACTAAATGTATTATCTGGTGAGGTTGAAAAAACACTTGGACAGTTTTCTAAAGTTCAGGGAGAGCTTAATCTTGCAGCAGGTCAGCTAAAAACTACCTCTGAAACGGTAAACAGTTCAACTGAAATTTTTAGAAAATCTCAACTCACATTTGCAGAATACTCAAACACATTTCTTTCAGAAAACGCTAAAACCATAGAAGAGATTCAAAAATCATTAACACAGGCTAAAAATCTATCAAGCGAATATGCTCAAAAATTCCAGATAATAGAGAAAGGCTTGCAAGAAATATTTAATCAAATACAAACAGGGTTAACAGGCTACAGGGATACCATCGGAGAGAGCCTTAAGCTATTCTTAGACAAATACACAAATAGCTTAACGCAAACGGCACAATCACTTGCAGAAGCTTCGGGTAAGCAGGAAGATATCGTAGAGGAATTAACGGAACAGTTGAGCAGATTAAAATTAAACAGCGGGCGTAACCAATGAGAAGACAACAAGTTGAAATAGAACAACAAGATAACCCATTCGCATTATCAATCGGGGACTTAATGGCTGCCTTGTTGCTTATTTTTGTTTTACTACTCGCTTCTACTTTACTCAAATTGCAGAATGAATTTGAAAACAAGTCAAGGGTAGCTGAACGCTATACAGAAGTAAAAGAAGATTTACGTAAAGAATTATTGGAAGAATTTAAGTACGATTTACTTAGATGGAAGGCTGAGATTGATAAAAATGATTTAATTATTAGATTTAAGGAACCGGATACGCTTTTTGACTATAATGAATCTGAGGTAAAGATAGAGTTTCAAGCTATTATTGATGATTTTTTCCCCAGATATATTGATATTCTCCTTAAACCAAAATTTATAAAAAACATAGAAGAGATAAGAATTGAAGGGCATACTGATAGTGATGGTGATTACTTTTCCAATATGGAACTTTCACAAGACAGGACAAGAAGTGTATTAGAATATTCATTGTCAAGATTAAAAGAAAATGGAAAAAGGGAATGGGTTCAAAGACATTTAACTGCAAACGGTTTGTCTTCCAGCAAACCACGCTATAGAGGCAATACCAACATTGAAGACAAAACAGCCTCAAGGCGTGTGGAATTTAGAGTAAGAACAAATGCAGAAGAACAAATTCGTAAAATGATAATATTAGGTGGATCAAAATGATGACTTCAGCAAGTGAAATATTATCTTTTAATTTCAATCCAATTGTTTTTACGCAATCGGCTGAAAAAGTTTTTTCATCTTCCTTGAATCAGTTGCTTGAGAAGAGAACTAAAAAGTTGTTACAGATTGTTCAAGATATTGGGGAGAGTCAATACAAGTTTAAGGGAACTAATGACATACCAGCTATTTTCAGAAAATTTAAGCAGGCATATAAAACTATATCTTTAAGCAAAGCATTTAGAGAAAAACGAGATTTAAGAACATTAACCTACTCGCTTTCTTATTCTGAACAAGGATTGCCATCTATTGTTACACAATTTGAAGAGCTATGTCAGGCATTGCAATTATTGAAAGATAATTGGAGAGATTCTTATATTCGCGGACTAACAGACTGTTTATTCAGAAATTGGGAAACCTGCAATAGCAAATCCTTGGAGGTACTGAGAAATTTCATTATAAGCCAGCTAAAAAATTATACAGGCGGAAGGATTGTAATAACCAGTCTTTTGACCAATATACGGTTCATTGAAAAAAATAATGGTCCAATGATTCTTGGGACTGAATTGGCAGTAAAGGGAATTAAGATAACTCAAGCAACTTCCTATCTTTCGTTACCGGAAAACTGGATACAATATTTTTACTTTTCTAAGGTTATAGATGACTCTGTTGATTTATTCCAAAATAATCCAAGATTATTCATAATGCATTGAAAATAATTGAGATAAAGCAATAAAAGGGCTTGACATTTTGGGGGAGTTATGGTATAATTTTCTATTATAACTTATTGATATGAT
>JAZDHC010000238.1:0-2123 GCA_043806395.1 Candidatus Desantisiibacteriota bacterium
ATTTATATGCTTCATTCAGCGTTTCTTCTCTGCGACTCTGCGTCTCTGCGGTGGAAAAATATCAAAATGAGAATTACTACCATTGCGTCAGTTTAAGGTTGTTGAGACACTATTCCTTATCTGCAAAGTTGACAAAGACTCAACTCTTTTCACACAAAAGCCAGAAGAGCCCAAATTAAAGGAGGTTATTAAAAAAATGTGTATGAATCAACGAAAATCATGGAATGGGCTAATCAATGAATACAGGGAATTTTTACCAGTATCAGAGAAAACACCCGTAATCACCCTGAATGAGGGCAATACTCCGCTGATAGATGCCTATAACTTGAGTCGCGTGCTGGGTAATAACTTAAGGATTTACCTTAAATATGAGGGATTAAACCCTACAGGGTCATTCAAGGATAGAGGGATGACCATGGCTATTTCCAAGGCTGTGGAGGAGGGCAGCCAGGCTGTTATCTGTGCCTCAACTGGAAATACCTCTGCCTCAGCTGCATGTTATTCGGCTCGGGCAGGGATACGGTGTGCGGTAATAATCCCTGAAGGTGCAATTGCTATGGGTAAACTTGCTCAGGCATTGATACATGGGGCACAGGTTATTGCCCTTAAAGGAAACTTTGATGATGCCTTGGATATTGTTCGGCAGGTATCAGATAAATACCCAATCACTATGGTCAATTCCATTAATCCATATCGGATTGAGGGGCAGAAAACAGGTGCATTTGAGATATGTGATGCATTGGGCATGGTACCGGATTTTCATGCCATACCAGTGGGTAATGCAGGCAATATTACAGCTTACTGGAAAGGGTACAAAGAGTATAAACAGGCAGGTAAGATAGACTCTTTGCCAAAGATGATTGGCTTTCAGGCAGCAGGTTCTGCCCCTATTGTTGACGGCATGGTGATAAAAGATCCTAAAACCATTGCAACAGCCATAAAGATTGGCAATCCAGCCAGTTGGAAACAGGCAGAGGCAGCTCGGGATGAGTCTGAAGGATTGATTGACAAGGTTACGGATGATGAGATTATTGAGGCTTATAAGATGTTGGCACGACTTGAGGGTGTATTTGTTGAGCCAGCCTCAGCCGCATCAATTGCAGGTGTAATTAAGCTGAACAATCAAGGATATTTCCCCAAAGGGGCAACTATTGTTTGTATCCTTACCGGTCATGGCTTAAAAGACCCTGATTGTGCCATCAAGGTGGCGAATAAACCAGTGGTGGTTGAGCCAGAGATGGGGAAGATAGTGGAGTTGTTGGGGTTTTAGCGAAGAGGTTTTCAAGAGGTAATAAGGTAATCAGTAATCAGGTGAGATTATCTGTTACCGATCACCAGAAGGGGGAAAAAATGCGTAGACTATTAATTATTGTTATGCTAATATCTTGGTCATGCCTTAGCCATGCAGAAGACAAGGTGGGGATACTTGATGAAAGAATCAATACCCCTCAAGCAAATCAAGGTACCGCCACTGTCAGTAATGCTTCGTCGCAGGAGGAGAGCGAATCAGAGGATGTTACCATCACAGGCGAGGACAAACTCAAACTTACGACTAAAAAGCCATCTCTTGAAATCAAGGAAAACATGAATGATGCAGTGCCATCATATACTATTACAGAGGAAAGGTTATTTTCTGTTTCCCCGCCCACCTTCTCCATCTGGAGTCAGGATTATAGTTCGGTCATGGATAGCAAACAAGTCGCCTGTCCTTATTTGAAAAAATTAGTAAGGGATATAGTTGCTACCTTTTATCCTCAAACAAAAGGGGAGGTTATTACCTCATGGAATCTGGTAATTACCGATGACAAGGGGCGAGAGTTTAAGAGGTTTAATGGTACTTCTATCTTACCAAATAATATCCTATGGGATGGGAGAAGCGATAAGAATAAAGTAATTGATGTGGATACTGCTTATACCTATATCTTTAGCTATATTGATGTAGTAGGCACTCCACATACCATTATGGGTAATCCATTTTCGATAGATGCCCTTGTTCATCAAGAAAAGGATGGATTAGTTATTACCCTATCCAGCAGGATATTATTTGATCAATCAGCAGATGATGTTCAGATTAAGCCAGAAGCCTTGTTGCTTATGCAAGAGGTAACAGATGAGATAAAAAA
>JAZDHC010000239.1:0-20753 GCA_043806395.1 Candidatus Desantisiibacteriota bacterium
TTGTACAGTCGTGCCACCGATACATCTTGACTGGCTTCGTTGTTCGTCGCTTACATACAGTAGTATGCTCGCTTCTCACGCCTTGCCAGCCAAGCGTCTCAGTGGCTCTTGGTGTACAACTTATTTTTTCTTGACTCCTAACCCCATTTTCTAAGGGGGAATTAGGAAGAACACATCCCGTTGTAGGGGCAGGTCTTGCACCTGCCCTCTTAGCGTCCACCCATTTCAAGAGGGGAATCATGCTAACTCCCGCCAGCGAAAGACATTGGTAGGGGCAATCCTTGTGATTGCCCGTTGTGTTACTTTTGAACCATGCCTGAAATCCTAAAGGATTAACTCCGGAAGAAATTCCTTGCACCTATCCAGCCATTCTTTAGTCATCTTAGTCCGTGGATGTTGGTTGCCAAAAAAATCATGAAATATTGAGTATGCGGTAAGAAAATATTCCCTTGCTTGCTGGAAATCGCCAAGGTCATACCATGCTGCCCCCAAGTTGTTTAAGTCTCTTGCCACACTGGGATGTTTATTGCTATAAACTGCCTCATCAATAGCTAATGCCTGCTCATAATATCCAATCGCCTTGTTATGCTCGCCAAGGTTATCCCATGCTAACCCCAGATTGTTCAAGTCTTTTGCTACATTAGGATGTTTATTGCCAAAGATCGCCATATCAATAGCTAATGCCTGCTTATGATATTCAATAGCCTTTTTATATTCGCCAAGGTTATTCCATGTTAACCCCATGTTGTTTAGCATTGTTGCCACCACAGGATGCTTATTGCCAAAAACCGCCATATCAATAGCTAATGCCTGCTCATAATAGCCGATAGCCTCGTTATGCTCGCCAAAGTTATCCCATGCTAACCCCAAATTGTTCAAGTCTCTTGCCACCTTAGGATGTTTATTGCCAAAGACCGCTATATCAATATCTAATGCCTGTTTATGATATTCAATCGCCTTTTTATATTCGCCCAGCTGCTCGTATACCATCCCAAGTGCATTCAAATCATCTGCCACCCCTTCTTGATTCTCAATCTTACGATGAATAGTTAACACCTCAAGGTATATCTCAATCGCCTTTTTATAATCAAAATTCTGCTCATAAGCCTTAGCTAAAGGCAAAAACAGCTCCCTTGCCATCTCTTCAGCTCCAACCCCTTTAGCTACAGCATCCTTAAGCTGTGTCTCAAGTATCCCTATCTTTCTTATCTTTACCCTGGCAGATTCTGTTGACCCAAATTCTTCTTCCCGTTCCTTTGTTAGCGGAACTCTCTCTTCCTCAAACTTGATTACCAGAGATCTCCAACTCCAGATATCAGGGGCATATTGAACCATTAGATTGACAATGTAGGTTGAAAGCCAGAAAACAACAGGTAACTTAATATCTATGAAAACCTCGCGAGAAAAATTGAAGCCACGCATAAAATTATGCTCATCCTCTGCTTTAGACAGGAGATTAGTAAAATCAATGACCGAGATTACATCTGCCAGAGGTGCTACCTCTTGTGAAGGAAGATTGGTTAATTCCTCACGGATAAAAACAGGAATATTGGCATAAACGGGGAGATTGGCTAAAGAAAGGGTGGAGACAGAAAGACCTTTTAATGAACACAGGCTGCAAAGCCTTTCTATCAATCTGTCTCTCAAGGGTATAGAATTGACCTCAGCCAGAACAATACCATGCTCTGGTTTTGCCTCTATAAAATCAACTAATCGATTCAAATTCTTCTCATTTTCATTCATGTTCATGGATTATTTGCCATTCTCCGTTTCCGAATTATATCTTCTACAATTGGATGCAAAGCCAGCCATCGGTCTCCATTTTCATATTCCAGAACACAAAGATTATGAAGGAGGTCCATTAGAACTAAATCATTTTTAGGTTGTGTTATGCCAATAGAGTCAATTTCTTCTAATTTTTCATAATACTGTCTGGCTGTTGTTATCACATTCCCTTCTATCTTCTCAGTGATTGCTCTTTCATAGTTTCCTTTCATTCGATGGAAAGTATTTTTAGCTGAATCCATATCAATCTTTTTTTTGTCAGTACTAATGGCAGAAAGAGCAGAATCTTTAATAAACAAGAAAATATCCCTTAAACACCCACCTGATTTGTTGATTATTTCGTCAAGAACCTTTTCTTCAAACATATCCATCGCCATCCGCTTATTAACAACCTCTCTTAAGAGATCAATGCCTTTTTGGTCAGTCTTGCCATATCTATCTTTCACCTTTATCATAGGAAGGATTTCACAACTATTGTCAAAATCTCGAATAAGTACAGGAGAATCAGTGGAATAAAGTATAGAAATGGGAATGGTATAGATAATGTGCGAGTTTAGACTGATCAACTGTTTGGAATGGTCAAAGAACAGGCTCTTAGCTATCGACTTATCAAGTTTATCTAAATCTTCAACAATAATCAATATTTCCCTGTTATCAAGGCAGTTTTTGATTTCTCTCAAAAGGCTGTTTGATCTCTCCAATAATTCTGATATTTTTGGTTCAATAGTCTGCCTGAGAAGTGTCTTAGAGGTTGTAGCTGTCTTAAGGAATCCTTTAAGTTTGGAAAAGAAGATATTGAGTGCGGATACTCCACCTCCAGCCTCAATCTCTAATCCAGCTCCCTTGCTTTCCTCATATTCCTTAACTATTGTTGAAAACCACTCGTTTATATCCTCGATTAATTGAGGCTGAATATCAATCCTTTCCTCTTCTGCCTTTTTATAAACCTGCGTCATCATGGTAATAACAAGGTCAATGAAATTCAGATTGTTAAGGTCTAATTCCTCTTTGGCAGAAAATGAGATAATGAAAAACGAGTCTTTCAGCTCTCTAATTAATCGGGTAAGCTCTGTTGTCTTACCACATCCACGGTGACCGGTAAAGAGAATTTTTTGCGGGGTATTAGATGTTCTAAAGAGGCTACACAAACGAACAATAGTATCTTCAACCCCACGACCTTGAGTACAATTAATATAATATTGCTCAAAATCTTTTTCAGTTAATGGTAACGCATTAGAAATTCTTATAACTTCTTGTAGGTTTTTGGCTATCATTTAAGTCCTCCTGAAAAGTATTTTATCATTGTTTTGTATCTATGTCAATAAAAAAATCAAGCTGTGCAATCTCCCCCTTACCTCCTCAAACTCAACGCCTTCTGATAACAACTATCCGCATTGTTTTTATCCCCCAAGTGGCTATAGGCTATGCTCAGATTATAATAAGCATCCGGGCTATTCGGGCTTAATTTAACAACCTTTTGAAATGCCTTGACAGCTTCAGATGGATTATGAGCCTCCAGATAGGCACTGCCGAGTGTGGCATAGAGAAAATCCCTGTTAGCATCTAATTGGATTGCTTTTTTGTAGTCTTCGATAGCCTTAAGGAGATTGCCTTGTTTGTGAAAAACCATTCCCATGCCATAATCTGCTCTGGCATCATCAGGCGAGATGGCTTTTATTCTTTCAAACTGTGCCATTGCCTCCTTGTATTTGCCTGTATCCTTGTAAGCCAATCCCAATTGATAATATGCAGTAATATATTCCGGGGAGACAGCCAGAGCCTTCTTAAACTCCATGATTGCCTCTGGATACATCTGGTTATCCTGATAAAACTTAGCCAGATTATTGTAAGAAATACCATAATTGGATACATTTGAGGCAATCCTTTCCGGCTTGTAAATATTCTTGTCAAGGATGTAGCGACAAACAAAGTTAAGATTTGGGTCAATTGCCTTAATTTGTTCATTAATCGGCGCGCTCTTGGGAAGTATTCGGTGGCAAATATTAGTTGGAACAAGGGTATATCGTTCCTCTACCTTTGGGTCAAAGGGCAGATAACTTGCCAGATTAGGATTATTATCCACAATATTATTCAGCCTTTCATAGATATAGACTTCAGCCTCCGGAGAAAGGCGGGTAGCTTTGTTTTGTGGAGTAAAGGTAAAATTGAGCCCCGGATACCGTTCCTTTAACTGAGAGGCATACCAATCAAGATACAGAGAATGATGGTCAACCATATACACATCATCCCGCATTCCCTCTACATTATACAGATACCAGAGTGGAAAGGAAAAGGTATCACCCTTGACAAACAGGATGGCTTTATTTTGAAGCGGCATAAGGATGTTGCGGGCATAATCATAGGCATAAAAGCTCTTGTGGTTATTAGCATAATAAAAATTATGAGAAAAAGTAATTATTGGCAGAATCAAAAAGGCTAAGGAAATCATGGTAGCCTTTGGAAATCGCTTTCTGATTAGCTGACTGATAGGTATAATGCTTAACCCAATCCAGATGGAAAAAACCATGTATGCCGGGATGTAATAGTCTTCAATATTATGTATTCCATATCTGACGGAATGGGCAAAGTCTACTATTAGAATCACTCCAGTCAATAGTAGAAACTTCCAGCAATTGCGAAACAGCCAGATTGCCCCAATAAATCCAAAGCCTACCAGATACGGGGTGAATTGCATCACAAAAAAGGAGGGGTGTTTGATAAATAATTTGTTGAGAAGTTCTTTCATTGAGTCAGAAAAATAATAGCCATACTCCTTAACCGTTATATGATTGATGAACCGTTCCCATGTATCCGGGGCACCCCAATTAATCACTGGATGGGCTGATGCCCGAATGGGAAGGTAAAGATACAAAAGGAGTGGTATCCCAAAAAATATCCCTGCCCTCAAAAGCACCTGAGGGTTAAGAAAGGTTTGCCTCTTGTGCCAGCCAATTATGATAATAAAGCACACACCTGTTGCTGCCAGAAAAATAGTCTGGAGATGATGGGTAAAGGCAAGCCCGAGCAGGCAGAAAAACAGGTACAGATATGGCTGATGGGTGAGATTTTGAGCTATTCTCTCCCACCATTTGATAAGCACAAAGATAAGCAAGGCAGCAAACAAGGCGTTAAGGGTGTATTTTTCTGCAATAACAGCCTGTTGCCAGAAGGTAGTGGCAAATGTGAGCATACCGGCTGCTACTATTCCGGGGACAATGGACATGATAGGTTTTTCTTTATTCAAAAAAGGACAAGAAATCTTCATGGTTATAAAATAAACCATCATCACAGCCACAGATGCAGAAAGGGCAGAGAAGATATTCATCCTGAAGGCGATATTGGCTAAGGGAAGAATGGTTGTCAGAAATTTACCCATCAGGCAGTAAAGAGGATAGCCAGGTGGATGGCATATTCCCAGAACGAAAGCTGCAGAAACCAACTCGCCACTATCATGAAGCTCAATGCTTGGGGTAAGCGTCCTTAAATAAACCATGAATGCAGCTAAAAATACCAATATGCCGACTATATTCATCCATGAATCAAGTTTTGACGGCACAAATTCATAGGCAGGTGTTTTTTTGGGTTGTTTGTTAATGTGTATTGTTTTCTTTTTTGCCATTATTCTTCATGTCCATAATTAAAATAGCGAATACCATCTATTTTATCCAAACTGGCGGAATCCTTGCAGGTACAACTGATCCTGATATCCCCGGATGAAGAAGAATATATCCAGCCCCCCACATCTTCCACTGTTGTTGTTGCTATCTCTTGATCTCCTGTAGTAATTGTAGCAACGGCATTAGAATGATTATGAGGAACATTTCTTCTCAGGTTGGCTGAAGGTATATTTTGCATATACCGTGGGATAAACACTGGTAGAACTTCATTGCTATCTATTCGAGCGACATTATCCAGAGCCACAGGATACAACCCTTTTGTATCACAATAATAGCTGGCAATTGCTGCACGAAGTGAGCATAGATTTGCCTTGGTCACTGACTCTCTTGCAATATCGATTAATTGAACGAATCGGACAATCGAAATAGCGGCTAATAAGGAAATAATTGCACATACAATCATTAATTCAAGGAGTGTAAAACCATTTCGTGTTTTCATCTGGGAATCCCCATTCTATTTCTCGCAAAGGTTGCAAGATAAGATTATCCACAGATTACACAGATTGGAATATTCAGATATGTCTTAACCTTAATATTCTTTATAACTCTAATAATCTGTGAAATCTGTGTAATCTGTGGATATATATCTTCTCAATTTTCATCCCTCTCTCTTAGTTCCCTGAGACAATAGTTGAAATCATGAAGATTGGCAGATACATACAAATCACAATTCCACCAACAATAATCCCCAAGACACAAATCATGAGAGGTTCTATCAAAGAGGCAAGGGTTGAAACAGCAGAATCAACCTCGCGGTCATAGTAATCAGCTATCTTCATCAACATGGTATCAAGAGCACCAGTTTCTTCACCTACCGAGACCATCTGAATGACCATGGGTGGGAATACTCCACACTCTCTTAATGGGTCAGTAATTCTTTCTCCCTCTCGGATAGAGGATCTGGCACCCATAACGGCTAACTCTACAATTTTATTCCCAGAAGTTTTTGCCACAATTTCTAATGCCTCTAAAATAGACACACCACTTCTCACAAGTGTCCCCAGTGTTCTGGCAAATCTGGTTACAGCTATCTTCCGAAATAACGAGCCAAAGACAGGTATCTTCAGGAGCAGGGAATCAAATAATAATCTTCCTTTTTCTGTTTTGGTAATAAAAAGCCTTGCCAAAAAAAATGCACCAACAACAAAGAGAATAAACCATACAATATAGGTTTTAATGAGATCAGAAACCTTAATCAGAATCATGGTAGGAAGTGGTAGTTTTGCCCCAAAACTTTCAAATACATCCTTGAAGGCAGGGATAACAAAGATTAACAAGAACAGAATTATTCCTACTGCAATACAACCAACCACTCCTGGATAAGCCATAGCTGTTTGCACCTTTCTTCTGAGTGACTGAACAGACTCTAAATAGGACGCGATCCTTTCCAGTACCTCGTCCAGCACACCGCCTGATTCCCCTGATTTTATCATACTGGTATAGAGTTGATTAAATACACTGGGATGTTTTCCCATGGACATGGTAATGGATGCACCCTTTTCAATATCCTCACGAACAGTCATAATTATTTTCTTAAAGTTTTTATTATCTACCTGATCAATCAATACATTCAAGCATTGAACGATAGGAATACCTGCATTTATTAGCGTTGCTAACTGGCGGCTGAATAATACCAGATCCTTGAGTCCAACCCAACCCTTGAATTTCAGAATTTCTGTAACTCTGAGAAAAATATTTGATTTTTCTTCTTCAGTTGTAATTACCATCAGATGCTGCTGTTTCAGTTTCATGATTACCGATCGTTGAGTCTCAGCATCTATCTTCCCGGTAACTACAGTTCCATCCATATTTCGGGCTTTATAAATATAGGTTGGCATAATTAGAATTCTCCATTTTTGGGCATGGTTCAAATCAGGGTAACAAATTGAGCAAGCAAGTTATCTATGTTTCCCTAATTCCCCCTTAAAAAAGGGGGTTAGGGGGTTGTTCTTCTCTGTATCATCTGTGACCCTGCGGTGAACAATTTTGAACCATGCCCAGTTTTGGTAACACATGGGGAATGAGAATGGTAATAAGGTAATCGGTAAAAAACCAGATAATCAGTACCGATTACCCTATTACCTTACTACCTTATGACCCCTTCCTCCCCCTACATGCCACCCATTCGACCTCTGCTTCCACCAAGCAATTGTTTTAAGCTTTCTGCATCCGGGGAATAATTAAGGCAATCTTCATAGGTTACCTGTCCTGAATTATAGAGGTCTACCAGAGCCATATTCATGCTTTGCATGCCATGTTGTCTGCCAGATTGCATAACCGTATATGCCTGATGTATCTTCCCATCTCTGATAAGATTACGCATAGCTGGTGTGGCAATTAAAATCTCAGGTGCGAGTACCCTGCCCTTGCCCATAGCATGAGGCAAAAGTATCTGTGAAAATATAGCTTGCAAAACAAAGGAAAGCTGTCCCCGTATCTGTGGCTGTTGATGACCGGGGAAAACATCGATGATACGGTTAACGGATTGAATAGCATCAGGTGTATGTAGCGTAGCAAACACTAAATGTCCTGTTTCCGCAATGGTTAAAGCCGCAGATATGGTTTCCAGATCTCGCATTTCCCCTACCAATATTACATCTGGATCCTGTCGCAAGATATATTTAAGTGCTATTCCAAAACTTTTGGTATCACTTCCCACCTCTCTTTGACAAACAATAGCATTTTTATGACGATGTAGAAATTCAATAGGGTCTTCAACGGTAATAATATGTTCTCGACGATTAGTATTGATATAATCAATCATAGCTGCCAGGGTTGTTGATTTCCCTGACCCTGTAGGACCAGTAATAAGTACAAGACCGGATGGTAATTCAGCAATATCCCGAACAATAGGTGGTAAACATAGTTTTTCAAAGGTTGGTATTTCATTTGGGATGCTTCTTAAGGCAGCACCCACTGTCCCCCTTTGACGAAAAACATTCATTCTGATCCTGCCCACATCCTTTACTCCAAAAGAAAGATCCAATTCGTTTTCTTCTTCAAACCTTCTCTTGTGGTCATCAGTCAGAATACTATAAACCAACTGTTGACATGATTCCGGGGTCAGCCTTTCACAGTCCTCTATTGGGGTAATCACACCGTCAATTCGGAGCTGTGGCGGTGCACCAATCAATAAATGAATATCCGATGCCTCTCTTTCTACCATTAAATGTACCAGAGATTCCATACTATACATAGTCTTTGCACTCCCTATAATGTTAAGCTAAGCCTATATCTTGTTATCGTCAAAATAGCCAGAAAGGTTGAGGGGTAATAGGGGGAGGTCATAAGGTCATAAGGTAGTAAGGTCATAGGGTAGAAAAGAAAAGATAGATAATCACCTCTTACCATACTACCCTCTGACCCTCTGACCTTCTGACCTTCTGACCCTCTGACCTTCCCCCCTCCCCCTACATATCCCCCATCTTCTCTTCAAAGGTTAATCGCAATACCTCTTCAACTGTAGTTAATCCAGCGACAACCTTTCTTAAGGCAGCCTCTCTAAGGCTAATCATACCACCATTCATGGCAGATTGTTTAATTATCTGGGAAGGTTCACGGTTCAAAATATGTTGTCTTATCTCCTCTGTCAGGACCATTACCTCAAAGATAGCTAATCTTCCCTTGTATCCAATACCCTTACACCGATCACATCCAGTCCCTCGAGAAAGGGTTACCTCTCGACTTGAATCTATCCTTACCCCAACAGCCTGAAGATTCTTTGCTGATTCTTTATACTCCTCTTTGCAATCAGGGCATATCCTTCTTACTAACCTCTGAGCAATAGACATAACAACTGTTGATGATATTAAAAACGGCTCTATGCCCATATTAATCAATCTTGTAATAGCACCAGCCGCATCATTGGTATGCAGGGTAGTAAAAACCAGATGTCCGGTTAATGCTGCATTAATAGAAACCTCAGCCGTTTCCCTGTCCCGTATCTCACCTACCATAATAATATCTGGATCCTGTCTTAAAAATGCCCTCAATCCATCTGTAAAATCCAATCCTAACTCTGGTTTTATCTGAAGTTGATTTACCCCGGGCAGGATATATTCTATTGGATCCTCAATCGTAATAATATTTTTTGCTATAGAGTCCATGGATTTTAAGGTAGAATAAAGGGTTGTTGTTTTCCCTGAACCCGTTGGACCGGTTACAAGAATTATTCCATATGGGGCATGGATACATTTCTTAAAAAGTTCAAATGTTTTTGCTTCAAGCCCAAGGTCCAAAATATCCAGACATAGAGCTGAGGCATCAAGAACCCGCAGCACTACCTTTTCTCCAAATGCTGTAGGAATCATAGAAACACGAAAATCAATATCCCTTCCCTCATATTTTACCTTAAATCTTCCATCCTGAGGCAGCCTTTTTTCTGCAATATCAAGACCAGACATAATTTTTATTCGAGAAACAATAGCATTTTGATATTTTTTAGGTGGGGATGGCGACTCATATAATATTCCATCAATCCTTGTCCTGATCCTTACCAGATTCTCAAATGGCTCTATATGAAGATCAGAAGCCCTGTTACGGATTGCATCCATCAACATATAATTAACTAAGCTAACAACAGAGGCTTCCCCGCTCTCCTTGACCAATAAAGTAATATCTTCTTTTTCAATATTCTGTTGAACAACTTCGACCCCTCCCTTCACCTCCATCTTTTTTATAATATTTTCAACAGAGATTACCTTGCCATAAGTTCTCTCAATTACCTCTTTTATCTCAGAGGCTGTGGCAATTACTGGCTGGATAATACACTTGGTTCTGGCAGACAAGCTGTCTATGAGAAAGATGTTTAATGGATCCGTGAGAGCAACCGTTAATGTTTTATCCTTTTTACTTAATGGTACAACCAAATCCTTATGAATAATACTTTCTGGGATAACACCTTTCATGGAAAGGTCAACAGCCTTTAACTGTTCCTTTGTTACCCTTGGTGTCTTTGTTTCAAAGGCTAAAAAATCAGCAATTGCTATTTCATTAACGATTCCCAGTTCAACCAGAACGCAGGCTAATCTTTCGCCCCCTTTTTTTTGGATATCTAATGCTTGTTTTAATTGGGGATAGTTTATAATACCCTTTTCTACCAGCATCTCTCCAAGGCGGCGTCTACCCTTAGGAGAAGGATTATCGTCTTCTTTATCTTCATTTACTTCCACAGGCATTGCAGTCGTTACAGCCACAGATTAACCTCATGAGTTTAGGCTATAGGCTGTAGGTTATTAGACTGTAGGTAGCGACTAATAGTCTTCAGCCTACTACCTACAGCCTATAGCCTATCTACCTATAATAGTTATAATAGTTATAATAGTTATAATAGTTATAATAGTTATAATAGTTATAATAGTTATAATAGTTATAATAGTTACTATAATAGATTATATACTACCTTTGCCAGATTGTCAACAAAAAAATTAGGCAAGTGGTGAGTTATAAATATTTCAGTAAATATGAAAATTGTCTTGACAATTAAAGAAAATTGTAGTACAATTTGAATAAGAAAAAATCCTGTGCCGAGATAGCTCAGCTGGTAGAGCAGCGGACTGAAAATCCGCGTGTCCGCAGTTCAACTCTGCGTCTCGGCACCATTTTTTAGTCGCCCCCTCACAGGGGCGTGGATTGAAATAAACAAACAAACAAACATGCCGGCGTAGCTCAGGGGTAGAGCAACTGATTCGTAATCAGTCGGTCGGAGGTTCAACTCCTCTCGCCGGCTCGTTTTTAGGTTTAATCGGGAGGGTAACTGAAGGTATTGTTATAATCTTTTGTGCCCCAGTGCCCCGATAATTCCCAAGAGGGCAAGAAGAGCAATGTCTGTGAACACCTATAAACAGCGAATAATTATTGGCTTTGGAATACTATTTTTTATGGCAGTGATTCTTATCTGCCGACTTGCGTATATCCAGTTATGGCATGGCAATACGATGAAAGAGTTAGCCGCTTTAAGTCAGGAAAGGTTGATAACCATTGAAATGAATCGAGGCACAATATATGATTGTTGCCGACGAGAGTTGGCAGTGAGTGTTGAGGTTGATTCCTTATGTGCTCATCCAAAAGAGATTAAGTCCCCTGAAGCTATTGCTGATAAATTAGCCCCTATCCTTCAGATGAATAGAAACCAACTTTTGAGCATGCTGAAGAAAAAAACCTCATTTGTCTGGATAAAAAGAAAGCTTAGCATGAGACAAGCAGCACAGCTTGCTAAGTTAAAGCTTCCCTTCGTCGACTTTGTTAAGGAATATAAGCGACTATATCCTAAAAAAGAATTAGGTGCTCAGATCCTTGGTTTTGCTGGAATGGATAATCGCGGATTGGAAGGGATTGAGCTTTCTTTTGACAAGGTATTAAAGGGTCCAACCAAATCTATTGCCCTGACAAGGGATGCCACCGGTCATACCATCATAGATAAAAAAAGTATGTCTTTCTACGCAGATAAGGGATGTGATGTTACCTTAACCATTGATGAAGTAATTCAATATGCAGCAGAGGCAGAGGTAAAAAAGGCTTGTATAGAGTATAATGCCCTTAGTGGGTGTGCAATTATTATGAATCCTAAGACCGGAGAGATATTGGCATTGGCATCATATCCTGCCTATAATCCTAACTATTTTTCAAGCTATCCAACCAATCACCGAAGAAACATGGCTATTTCAGATGTACTTGAACCAGGTTCGACAATAAAGCCTTTGGTTGCAGCCTGTCTTCTTGAAGAAGGGGTAATATCTCCTTTTGAAGAGTTTTATTGTCCCGGGAGTGTTTATGTTGGGAAAACACTTGTCCATTGTGCCCATACCCATAACAAGATCTCCTTTGCTGATGTAATATCCCATTCATGCAATGTAGGGATGATTCAGGCAACAAAACGACTATCACCCCAGAAATTCTATTCTTATCTTGAGTCCTTTGGATTAACAAACCCTACGGGAATAGAATTGCCAGGGGAAGGAAAAGGTCTATTATCTAAACCAGGTCAATGGTCAAAATTGTCTATGGCTGTATTATCTATGGGTCAGGGAATATCTACAACCCCTCTTCAGCTTGCTACAGCATTATCAACCATAGCCAATGAGGGTGTTCTTATGAAACCGATGATAGTAAAGGAAATTAAAGATCGCAAGAATAAAATTATTAAATCTTATCAGCCAATCCCGGTGAGAAGGGTGTTTTCAGCCAATACAGCAAAAAGTGTTAGTAACCTTTTGAAAAAAGCTGTAGAAGAAGGTACCGGAGTAAAGGCTCAAATTGATGGATATGCAATTGCAGGTAAAACAGGGACAGCCCAAAAGGTTGTTTCAGGGCAAAAGGGATATTCAAAGGATAAATATATTGCCTCATTTATTGGTTATGTGCCTGCGGATGATCCACAGATTTTGATTGCTGTTATTATTGATGAGCCAGGGACTTCAGAGTATTGGGGTGGAACCGTAGCCGCTCCGGTATTTCGAGAAATTGGTAAAAGGGTTCTCCCGTATCTCCATATTCTTCCTGACCCAAATATTAAATGTGGAAGCAGTACGCAGACGAATAACTTGAAGGAATAAACCATGCGATTCCACTGGGCAAACAAAGAAGTAATATCCATAGCAAAAGATAAATGGGTTATTATCGGACTGGGTAATCCCGGAGAACAATATAGCCAAACCAGACACAATGTAGGGTTTATGGCTATAAATCATCTTTGCAGGCTGCATAACATTAAACTTGACCAGAATAAGTGTCAGGCAAGGATAGGAGAGGGAGAGATCCATGAGAAAAATGTGGTGTTGGCTAAACCAACAACATTTATGAATCTGAGCGGTAAATCTGTTGCCCAATTATGTAACCGTTGCCGTGTCCCTTCATCTCAAATAATAATCATTTATGATGATGTCAACCTTCCTGCTGGAAAGATCAGGGTGCGATCACAGGGAAGTTCTGGTGGTCATAATGGGATACAATCAATAATTGCTTGCCTTGGAACCAAAGAATTCCCAAGGATACGAATAGGAATCGGCTCACCCTCAGAAGGAATAGACATGGCTGAATTCGTACTTTCACGGTTTGAAAGGGAAGAAATGGCAATAATGAATCAGAGCATTGAATTAATTGCAAGGGTTGTGGATACTATTATTATTGATGGTGTAGAATCGGCAATGAATAAATATAATCAGTCGTAGGTGTATTTCAGATGAAAAAAAATATCATTATTCCTATCTGTCTTGGATTAATAACAAGTCTGGCTGTTATCCTTTTGTTTAATATCCCTATACTTGAGACAATCAATGCAAAATGTATTGATATTATGTTTAATCTCCGTGGGGATATAGATATTCATCGGGATATTGTCCTGCTGGAGATAGATGATAAAACAATAGATGCTTATGCATCATGTCCATTAAAAAAAGATGTTTATTCAAGGATAGTGGAAGTACTCTCTAAGGCAAGGGTAAAAGCCATTGGATTTGATATGGTGTTTTCCAACGGAGATGACTATTTTGCTTCAGCCATAACAAACGCCAGAAATGTATCCCTTGGGTTTGAGTTCAAACCTGATCATATTGTGAAAGACAGAAATATCCTTGTTGCAAGTCACGCCCTCCTGCCCAATCCGAGGCTATTGACAGGGGCTCGCTCGGTTGGTCATATATCCATCCTGCCTGATAATGATGGGATTGTTCGGCACACTCCCCTATTGATAAAATATGGGGACAAGACATATCCCTGTCTGCCGTTTCAGATGGTAGTTGATAGCCTTAATATCTCATCGATAGGTTTTGACCATAATGGGATATTGCTTAATAAATTCCGTATCCCCACAGATGAATCAGGTCAAATGTTAGTAAATTATAGCAACAATAACTTTAGAAGGTATTCCTTAGCAGATATAATTGATTCACAGGGAAATATTCTGATAGACCCATTTTGTTTTAGAAACAAGATGGTATTGATTGGTCCTGTATCTAAAAAAGGTTGTGATACTACTCGTACACCCTTTGGGGATAATACCCCTCCCCTTTATATCCATGCCAACATTCTTAACAATATCCTCACTGGTAATTTTCTGACCCCCATCTCTGATGTCCTGAATAATGTCAGCCTTTTATTAATTGGGCTTGGGATTGGGATTATCCTTTTTGTTTTGCCATATGGCAATGCCGTACTTCTTACCTTTTGTGGTTGTTTTTTCTATATTCTACTATGCTTCATTTCTTTTAAGTATGGCGGATTAGCCTTACCCGTACTTCCTCCAATAGTTATTGCTATCATCATATCTGTGATAACAGGGATTTATCGGCATCTTTTCTCATTAAATGATATTGATAAATTAGCAGGGAAAATGAGGCTGAATGAGGCAAAGATTGGCATATTGCAGCGAGAGAATGAGAAGATTGGCATAAAATTAAACCCATCCTTTAGAGTAGATTTTGGGACACGAGAAATATGGTATCCGTCTACAGCTCAAAAAGCCATAAAAATTCCTCGGGATTTTGAACATTCACTTCGTATTCTCCAGTGCCTTGTTCATGAAAGATGGGGATCTGACAGGCCAGAAATACATTGGATAGAAGGATTTATCATCTATCACGACTCATGGACAAAAAACTATCCAGTGGATCCAGCACAGGCATTTGATACGATTGTTGCTCAATTGAATATGGATTTGTTTGACAAGGAGATTGGGATAAAGAAAAAGGTGATTATGCAAACCGAGCATGGATATTACAGCTTAAGTGGTGACATTCGATGTGAATCCAATGTAAAAAGTTCAATCCGGTGCTTTAAGAAGGCATATGAGCTATTTCAGGCAGAAAAATTAGAGGATGCAGAAGAGAGATTAGAGCAGGCAGTTGGTTTTGATGCTAAGAATATTCGATTTTTAACCCTGCTGGGGGATGTCAGGAATAAATTAGGGAAACAAAAAGAGGCTATGGATGGATATACAACAGCATATCAGGTATTGACTACGGAAATAGGGAAGATTAAAGGGGCATTGAATATCTTTGAGATGCGAGAGGATGAATTGCTGAAAAAGGTTACGGGTGAAAAAAAGAGATTAATCTGGAAGGGAATAGATAGTGAAAAGGCTAAGATACAGGAGCGAATTGAAAAATTAATAGGATTAAGCGATTATTTAGCCATAAAACTTTTGTCCGGGGTCAAGGTAATGGATGATGGTGAACGCATTCTATCCCTGTTAATGGATTCTGCATTGCTTGTTGGTGTAAAGGATGCCGTCTATTCCTCCCTTATAGAAAGAGGATTATCCATAGATGATAGCCTGTTTGAAGCCTCATGGGAAGCAATACTCTATTCGGTAATTAAGGATGATATTCAAGAAATAAGCAGTAATATCATAGGGTTGAAGAAAGAGCTTACGGCATGGCTCAGGTACAGGACATTAGAGCATCTGGTTTCCTTAGCTCCCCTCCTTTCCAAGGATGGGTCAGGGGTGGTTCGCATCCCGATAGAACCAAAGCAACTTCATGATTTATGTTTATTGTGGGATATGGAGGACAGGTTTCAGGGTGATGGGCTAATTGTTACACAGGAAGAGGTGTTAAAGGAATTTGGGTGGGGGGCGAGGTATTATTATAGTTTGAAAGAGACGGAGAAAAGGTTGATGTGTGGCGAAGACTTGGAACGAAATAACCTACAGGAGAACATATAATGCAGCACAATCTCAACAAAAACCCTGAATTCTTACCCATATCCAAAGACGACATGAAAAAACGGGGATGGAAGGAATTGGATGTAATTTTGATTACAGGGGATGCTTATGTTGACCACCCTTCCTATGGGACAGCCGTTATTGGCAGGGTATTAGAGGATGCAGGGTTCAGGGTAGGCATTATTGCTCAGCCTGATTGGAAAAATCCTGATGATTTTTCAAGATTGGGCAAGCCAAGGTTATTCTTTGGGATTACTGCCGGCAATCTTGATTCAATCATAGCTAACTATACAACCAATAGAGGCATGAGAAAAACAGATGATTATTCTCCAGGCGGAAAGCCGGGTCTGCGTCCCAATCGAGCAACCATTGTCTACACCAATAGGATCAAAGAACTCTTTCCTGACACACCTATTGTCATAGGAGGCATAGAGGCAAGTCTGCGAAGGCTGGCTCATTATGACCACTGGTCTGATGAGGTAAGGGCATCTATCCTGATAGATTCCAGGGCGGATATTTTAGTTTATGGCATGGGTGAATACCAGATTGTTGAGATAGCCAGACGATTAAGAAGTGGGGATTTTCTGGATAATATTCGTGGTACAGCTATAGTTAGAAAAGATGTAGAAGCATTCAGTGATGCAATTATCCTTCCTTCATTTGAGGATGTAAATACAAACAAACGAAAGTTTAATGAAGCTTTCAGGTCATGGTACGGGGAATGTGATCCTTTTTACGGCAAAACTGTTATCCAGCCGCATGGCAACAGATTTGTTATTCAATTCCCTCCACCCTTGCCGTTTAGCACAAGGGAATTAGACAATATCTATCTTCTGCCCTATATGAGAAATTGGCACCCTGTTTATGACAAAGACGGAGGTGTGCCCGGGTTTGAAACGGTAAAATTTTCAGTAACCTCCCATCGTGGCTGTTGTGGACAATGCAGCTTTTGCAGCCTGTATGCCCATCAAGGACGAATAGTCCAAAGCCGAAGTAAGGAATCCATTGTTAAAGAGACACAAATTATTGCTGAACTTAAAAATTTCAAGGGAACAATTACAGATATTGGCGGACCAACGGCTAATCTATATCAGGCAAATTGTAGACACTGGACAAAAAATGGTGCCTGCAAAGGTAAAATGTGTCTTATGCCAACAAGGTGTAAGGAATTGAGAACCGGTTATGGACAGACAATGAACATGTGGGATGAGGTGATGAAAAATCCAAGAATAAATCACCTGTTTGTAGCCAGCGGAATACGATATGACCTGTTGGTGGAAAATGAGTCGGAGAAGTATTTGAGAGCCCTTTGCAAACACCATATTAGCGGGCGGTTAAAGGTAGCACCAGAGCATACCGCAGACTCGGTACTTAAGCTGATGAACAAGCCATCATTCAAGGTATACGAAAATTTTGAGGCAAGATTCAGAAAGATAAATCAGGAATTGAAAAAAAAGCAATATCTGGTGAATTATTTTGTAAGTGCTCATCCCGGGTCAGACTTGACTGCTACCTGCCAGATGGCTCTTTTTCTGGCACACAAGAATATTCATCCAGAACAGATTCAGGATTTTATTCCTTTACCCATGACCGTTTCAGGGTGTATGTATCATACAGGGAAACATCCGTTTACTGGTGAACATGTTTATGTAGCAAAGGATGAAAAGGAAAAAAAGATGCAACGGGCTTTGATTCAATCTACTCAGCCGCAAAACAAGGAATTGGTATTGGAAGCCTTAACAAAGTTGGATAAATTACACCTTCAAGATGTGTTGATGGGGAAGCCATCACATGGTGTAAGCCGTCAAACAGCAGCCAGTGGCAAAAAACAACCAGCTAAGGATAAAATATGCCACACCAAGGTTGGTGGAAGAGCCCGGTAGAGACGCAATGTATCTATGTAGAACATCCATCTCTTCTTTCCTTCCGTTCTCTTCTCCGCACTCCGGGTCTATCTGGCCAGATCTCATCCAGAATTTCCCCTGCCTTTTCAAGTTGTTCTTTTCTTTCCTGTATCTTCTTATTGTATGACTTTGTCTTGCGAAAGATGAAGCTAATTCGGATGGCAATCATTATGCCAATAATCAATAAAATATCAGGCAATGCCTTATCCAATTCAAACATTTTTCTCACTCCTTTTGTGTTGTACTAATGGAAGGGGGCAGACACATAGGTTTGCCCCTACTAATAATCAATACGCTTTTTGCCCACCCTTTCCCCAAAATCTAAAAAGCTCCAAAGCCTCTGGGCGAAGAAAATCAGCAGTAATCTCAACTGTACTGGAAGCAATTTGTTTCATTACCTCGTTTGAAATCCCAAGCTCGTTAAAGCCAAATTGCCTTGCATCTTCAATCCTTGCCCCATAAACTATTCTGGAAATCCTTGCCCAATGGCAGGCACTAAAACACATTGGACATGGCTCACAGGTAGAATAAATGACACAACCTGACAGGTCAATAGTTTTTAATTTCTGACAGGCTTCCCGGATAGCACAAATCTCAGCATGAGCAGTGATATCCATATTTTCCCAGACAAGGTTATGGGTGCAACTTATTATCTCCCCATTCTTAACAATACATGCGCCAAAAGGTGTCTGTCCTTGCTTGATGCCCTCTTTTGCCTTATTAATGGCAGATTGCATAAATTGTTCATCTGTTTTCATTTGTAATTCCTCCTCACCCACAGATAGGGATGTCTGTGTCGTTGCGATTAGTTGAATTTTCTGGCATGGATCAAAAGAGGAGAAATTCCACCCCCTGCCCCCGCCAGCGGAGGACATAGCAAGGAATATGTGTTGCCCCCCTTTTGAACCATGCCAAATTTCTTATACTTGTATCGGAAGGCTTCAGACTTCCACCTCTTATGTTTCTAAGCTATCTCTTCATACTTCCCTCTGAATGCCTTGGGTAAGAGAGATTGATTCAGGGTATCAATCTGGTCTTGAGGGTTTGTCGGATATTTGGGAAGGTTAGTAAGGTTGAGTCTGCTCAGCTTTCAAGGTTTGACTCTGTTCCCTCCTTTCATTCATCCATTTCTTTAATCTTAGCCAATCTAATAGAGACTACATCTTGTTCTATCTTTTGGTAGTCCTTTACCTTTTCAATCAACTCATCATCCCACTTTTTAGCCTCTACAATCTTACCTAACAAACTGGTATCTAATTTAGAAACCTCCATCCATTTATCTGCCTCTTTAATAATCCGTTCTAAAGATTCTAATTTCTCTTTTTCTTCTTGGGTTGGATATTTAATTTTTGACTCAATTTTCACCATAGCCTTTTTGTTACTTCCATTTATTACACTTATCTTTTCTCTTTGAGCATAAGCAATTAACGCAACTTTGATTGTCTCAATTTCCGTATTTATTTGTTTTTTTCTCTCTTGTAAGTCGGCAAAATCATTGACTAATTTTACTCCATCCTCAATTAAATACTCTTGCGGTGGTAAGGTTTCAATTTTATAACGGTGTTTACGGGTAGGGCAAATGTCAGGATATTCACACCATTGACAAAGGGTACTTTCTTTTGGTAAAAATGCAGTTGATGTTTCGATCTCTTTGATTAAGGCAATAGTATCTTTTTTGATTTTTTCCAATTCTGCTTGAGTGCGTGACAATCTCAATTCTTTGTCAAAAACCAGATAATGCCAGACAAGTTCTATTTTTTCAGTATCATTCCATCTTTTTGCAATATCCATTTGATAAAGGCTAAGTTGTCTATCAGCACCAAGGTCTTTTAATTCAGGCAAGTTTTTAGATGTTTTATAGTCATGGATTTCATAAAGCCCATCACTTCTCTGGCTCAATCGGTCGATAAAACCTGTAATATTAAACTTACCCTCTTTATCCAGACTAAAATTAACCATTTTTTCAAGTCCTAAAGTAATATCTTGGTCAAATGGTTGGTAACTATGATAATATTTCTTGATACATTCCCTGCCTGATTGTTTATAGTCTTGTGCACTATATTCAGTTCTGATAATTATAATCGATTCGTGCCAATTTTTCTCCCAGATGCCATCATAGTAATTTAGCAATTCTTCTAAGGAATTTAGTTTAGTCACCATCAAATCTTTATAAAGTTTTTCCAGTGCATCATGGACTCGACTACCCATAAAGCCTTCAATCCCTTCAATTTTTCTTTTTATTCTGTCCATATAGTGCAGTTTATACTTAAATGGACAACTTTCATAGGTTGAGAGTCGGCTGTGCGAATAAGTAGGCATTGTGTTTTATTTTCCTTTTTTAACTTTGGATTAATTGAGATCCATCTCTCTTTAACTTAGTTGTACTTCGTTTTTGAAGTGGCGTATAACCTCTCTGAGTTTATCATCCTTTTCAGGAGTTAAGGGGATAGCCCCTACACCTTCAAAATCGTTATTTATATCCTCTGCCTTTTTAATTTTAGTTTTTTCTTCTTCCCCTTTTTTGTTGTAGGCTTCGAATTTATCTCCTGGATACACAACCCAAACACTCTTAACACCATCAATTGCATCTCGACAGGCTGTTACGGAACTAAAGTTGTCGTAGGGACAGAGCCTGCCCCTGCGAAGGCAGGGGGCTCGTCCCTGTCCGTAAAACGCATCAAATGGTCACAAACGCAACGGAATAATCAACAGACGGACACCCACAAG
>JAZDHC010000240.1:0-2072 GCA_043806395.1 Candidatus Desantisiibacteriota bacterium
CTGCCCCTGCGAAGGCAGGGGGCTCGTCCCTGTCCGTAAAACGCACCAAACGGTCACAAATGCAACGGATAATCAACAGACGGACACCCACAAGGGGATGTCCCTACGGAATACGGACAACATATTGTATGCATCTTATGGACAAATGCCTATTCCGTAACAGCCTGTCGAAATGACAGGGGTGGGGATATTCGAAATGACAGATGAGACAGTAGTCACCTTTTCCCAATCAAATCTTGTTATATTTCTCTCTGCCTTTGAGAATTCTATCCCTATCAAATATATCTCTTTATCTGAATTCAAGTATTTCTCATAATATTTCCTGTTCTTTATCTGCTCTAAGGCTGTATTCTTTTCACCTTCCTCTTCCACTACCTTAAACTCAAATATTATCACCGTGTTATCGGTTTTTATCGCCATATCAATCCTGCAGCGATTAGTAGATTCTTCTACCTCTAAATCATATCCAAGTGAGGCAAATACTGCATAAAATATTGAGGCATAATAACCTTCATATTTGTCAAGCTCATTCTTTATGTACCATTCGTAGGGTATGGCGGCAAAAAGTCTGAAGAATGTGTCCTTTAATAATTCAAAACTTAAATCCTCTATTGCTTCGTAAACCCTTGATTGTGTATTCTCTTTGGTCTGGGCATCCTTATTCAGGTAAAACAGCAAATAATTATTTAAGGAGCTTTTGACCTCTAAGTTTGGATATGTTAATCTATATTCTATCTTTGCCCCTATTTGCTTTTTACCTTTTATTGTCAGGTATCCTGTCTGAAACAACAAGGCAGCTGGTTCTATAAAATCCACATCAAATGCGCCTATCAATTCCTCCCCTGCTCTTATCTCCTCAAGCTCAGGCATATAGTACCTTCGCTCCTTCAATAGTTTTAATAAAAATGTCGGGCTGCCTGTCTCAAACCAATAATTCCTGAACTCTTTGCCTGCATTACCAAAAAACAATAAGATGTCAAATGGATTATATACACTTTCCCCAAGCCATGAGTATCCATTATACCACAATTTTACCTTTTCTAAATCTACTCCTTCTAAGTATTCCTTAAATACTATCTCTAAATCATTTTGAGTATAGCCGCAAATAGATGAATATTTTTCATCTATCGTTATATCCCATAAATTATTTAGCCCGGAGAACAACGATACCTTAGAGAATTTAGATACCCCTGTCAGCATTGCAAATTTGATATATGCGTCTGTCCCTTTTAGTATCGTATAAAAACCCTTGAGAATCTCCCGCATCTCTTTTGCAAGTTCTGGATTTTCTATATTATCTAAGATAGGCTTATCATACTCATCTATCAGTATAACTGTTCTATTTTTTGTAGCTAACTTCCTTATTAATTCCTCAAATGCTTCATAATATGTTGTCATTTCAATGGATAAGTTATGATTTGATGCTATAAATCTTAATTGATTTAAGATAAAGCTTGAAAGTTCTTTCCCTGACATAGCCTTTTGGTTACCAAAATCTATCTTTATCACTGGATGTTTCTTGCTAAAATCCCATTTATCTTCTATCCATAATCCCTTAAAAAGCTCTTCCCTGCCCTCAAACAAGTCCTTTATTGTGTCTATTAATAGTGACTTGCCAAATCTTCTTGGACGGGATAGAAAAAAGTATTTGCCACTGTTTATGAGTTCATGGATTATCTTTGTCTTGTCTACATAACAATAATTCTCGTTAATTATTTCACTAAATGTCTGAATTCCTATTGGTAATTTCTTCATTTTTACCTCATTTTTACACACTATGACTTACTTGCTATTGCACACAGGATATTTTATCACATTTATCTTCTTTTTTCCAGCAATTTTGGCATGGTTCAAATCAGGGTAACAAATTGAGCAAGCAAGCAAGTATCTATGTTTCCCTAATTCCCCCTTAAAAAAGGGGGTTAGGGGGTATTCCCCCTTAATAAAGGGGGTTAGGGGGTTGTAATCCTCTGTATCATCTGTGACCCTGCGGTGAACAATTTTGAACCATGCCGCAATTTTATTTTTTTTGTGTAACTATTGTTTCGTCAACCTTGACATACCACATTGTA
>JAZDHC010000241.1:0-16574 GCA_043806395.1 Candidatus Desantisiibacteriota bacterium
CTTTCATTCCACACCAGAGTATGTCATCTGGAGGTATTTCTACTTCCATGTGCGGGGGTTAAATGTATACTTTGGAGTGGTTAAAGCGATAAACCTTCTTCAATACATATTAAGAATGTTCTGCAAGGTTGATAAAGAACCAACTATCTTACCCACACAAATCGTAATAGAGCCAAAAATTTGGTAACTCTTCAGCCTTGATGATAATCAAAATTTGCTTGACATTTTTCAATGTTGATGGTATAATTTCAATCCATAAGAGTAGCATGGGCTACCATATATTTAATATTTCGAGGAGGTGTTGTTATGAAGAGTGATATCGAGATTGCACAGGCGTGTAAGATGTTGCCTATTATGGAGGTAGCAAAAAAGTTAGGGCTGGAAGAGGATGACCTTGAACTTTATGGCAAGTACAAGGCAAAGATAGTCCTGGAGGTAAGAGACAGGCTCAAGGATAAACCTCAAGGCAAGTATATTGATGTGACTGCCATTACACCCACACCACTTGGTGAGGGTAAGACAACAACCACGGTTGGTCTGGGTATGGCTTTGAGTAAGATTGGCAAAAATGCCATTATTGCTATTCGTCAACCGTCACTTGGCCCTGTATTTGGGATAAAGGGTGGTGCTGCTGGTGGTGGTTATTCACAGGTAGTACCTATGGAGGATTTCAATCTCCACCTTACCGGTGATATTCATGCCATGGGTCTGGCACACAACCTGTTGGCTGCCTTTATCGACAACAGCTTGGTTAAGGGCAATCCATTGAATATTGACCCATCAAGTATTTCATGGAGAAGGGTGGTTGATGTTAGTGATCGCAGCTTGAGGAATATTGTCATTGGGCTTGGCGGTAAAGACGATGGACTGCCACGGGAATCAGGATTTGATATTACGGTTGCCTCGGAGATTATGGCAATTATTGCCCTGACCACAGGATTGCATGATTTAAGGGCAAGATTAGGTAAGATTGTTATTGGCAATACCTATGCTGGGAAGCCTGTAACCGCTGAGGATCTAAAATGTGCTGGTGCTATGTGCGTCTTGCTCAGGGATGCCATCAAACCAACCCTGATGCAAACTCTGGAGGGCACACCTGCCATTGTTCATGCGGGTCCATTTGCCAATATTGCTCATGGCAATAGCTCTATTGTTGCTGACCAGATAGCTACAAAGATTGCTGATTATACCGTAACCGAGAGTGGATTTGGTGCGGATCTGGGAGCAGAAAAGTTTATGAATATCAAATGCCGATATTCAGGCTTAAAACCAGATGCAGTTGTTATCGTGGCTACTGTTCGTGCCTTGAAGATGCACTCTGGAGACTTTACCGTGGTGGCTGGTAAACCACTTGACCCAGGACTAATCGTGGAAAATCTTGATGCCTTAGAAAGAGGGTGTGTAAATTTAGAGAAGCAGATAGAAAATATGCGGCTCTTTGGTGTGCCAGTAGTCGTTGCCATCAATCGCTTTACAGATGATACAGATAAAGAGATTGAGCTTATTCGCAAGAAGGCTATGGATGCTGGTGCAGATGATGCAGTGCCCACTGAACACTGGGCAAGGGGTGGAGACGGGGCAATTGAGCTGGCTAAGGCAGTAGTTGCTGCCACAGAGAAGCCGAGCAACTTCAAGTTCCTGTATCCATTGGATATCTCTATCAAGGAAAAGATAGAGAGAATAGCCTGTGAGATATATGGTGCAGCTAATGTCAGCTATGCACCATTGGCTGAACAAAAGATTAAGATGTTTACAGAGCAGGGATATGATAAATTGCCAATATGTATGGCAAAGACACATCTTTCCCTGTCTCATGACCCGAAACTTAAGGGTAGACCCATGGGCTTTACCCTGACTGTCAGGGATATTCGGGCATCTGTTGGAGCAGGATTCTTGTATCCACTTTGCGGTGATATGAGAACCATGCCAGGATTGCCTTCTGTGCCTGCCGGGACAAAGATTGATATTGATGAGAATGGAAAGGTTGTGGGGTTGTTTTAGGTAAATAGGCTGTAGGTAAATAGGCTGTAGGCTGTAGGTATACTCAGCAAGGTCATAAATTGTGTTTTTCGCTGGTCTTAATCAACGATAGCTGCGTTATTCAGGTTTGTAGGGGCGAACCTATGTGTTCGCCCAGTTATTTGGGTAGACACACAGGTCTACCCCTACATTCCACCTCACGCGCCCTTGCTCTCCTTGATTAATCTTCACCGAAAATTCACAATTTATGCCCTCGCTGAGTATAAACTAACAGCCTACAGCCTGAACAAAAATTACAGGAGAAGGCAATAAATGGCTGTTTTGAGGGCAGAGGGGTTAGCCAAACAATATGGAAAACGCCAGGTGGTTAAAGGGGTAGGATTAACGGTAAATACTGGTGAGGTTGTGGGTTTACTTGGTCCAAATGGTGCTGGCAAGACAACTATATTCTACATGACTGTGGGGATGATTCAGCCAGATAAGGGCAATGTATGGATTGATGAATTAGACATAACCACATTCCACATGTATAAACGAGCCAGAGCAGGTATTGGCTATTTACCGCAGGAGGCATCAATCTTTCGGGGACTTACGGTTGAAGAAAACCTGATGGCTATTCTGGAAACTATGCGTCTTTCACGAAAACAGCAGGGGGAAAGATGCAAGACATTACTGAAGGAATTCAATATTGAGCATATCGCTAAACAAAAGGGTGATACCCTTTCTGGTGGCGAAAGACGAAGATGTGAGATTGCCAGATTGCTGGTAACGCAACCTCAGTTCCTACTATTGGATGAGCCATTTGTCGGGATTGATCCTATTGCAGTTTCAGAGATACAACATATAATTGGCAGGCTTAAGGACAAGGGTATCGGGGTATTGATTACAGATCATAATGTTCGTGAAACACTGCAAATAACAGATCGTTCTTATATTATCTATGATGGCGAGGTGCTTTTGTCCGGGTCATCTGCCGTTTTGGTAAATGACCCTGTAGCAAAAAGGGTCTATCTTGGAGAAAAATTCAAAATGTAATGATAAAAAGGTTGACAATGTGGGCAGAATATGATAAAGTAGAATAATTACTTTAGATGTTTAGGCTGTAGGTTGTTAGACTGTAGGAAAGAAGGCTGTAGGTTGATAGATTTTACCTTCCGTTTTCTTGCCTATAGCCTATAGTCTAACAGCCTACAGCCTAATATGTCCTGAATATTTACAAAAAAGGAGTGTGATATCTTTGAAATTAACAATTACAGGAAGGCATGTTGAGGTTACAGAGGCGATTCGTGCTTATGCGGAGAAAAAGATAGAGAAACTTAAAAAGTATTCCGATGATCTTTTAGATGTTCATGTGATTATGGATGTAGAAAAAAAGGGTCAAAGTATGGAGATAATACTTAATGGTGCAGGCTTTTCCTTAAATAGTAAGGAAACTACTGCGGATATGTATGAGTCAATAGATAAGGCTATTGCCAAGATGGAAAGCCAACTTAAAAAGCATCGGGAAAAAACTAAGGTACGAAAGCCACTATCTTATATATGTGAAGAAACTGAGGAAGATTCCATTACTGAAGACTTGGAAGAAATGATTATCAGTCGCAGAAAGATTGGTGAGAAACCTATTACTTTAGAAGAGGCAATCATTCACCTTGTCTCCACAAAGGCAGCCTTTTATGCCTTTATTGATCAAGAAACTGGCAGGGTAAATGTGCTTTACGGTTGTGGTGAGGGTAAGTATAAGTTATTAGAATCATAAGGAGTTTTTTGAAAATGAAATTAGCTGATATTTTGAATGTTGATGTGATAGATGTTGATCTAAAGGCTAAGGATAAGAATGGGATTATAAATGAGTTGGTAGATCTATTAGTTAAGGCAGGGAAGATTACACAAGGGGATGTTGTTATTGAGGCGGTTCTTGCCAGAGAGAATCTGATGAGTACAGGTATTGGTCATGGAGTGGCTATTCCTCATGCTAAATCAGATGGATCACATAACATTGACACAGTATTTAACAGATTAAACCAGGACAATACTGAGCCAATTATTGTTATAGCCTTTGGCAGGTCTTCACGGAAAATTGATTTTAATGCAATTGATGGCGAACCAGTTCATCTATTTTTCTTGTTAGTTGCCTCAGGGGAAAGTACAAGCCTTCATGTAAAAGCATTAGCTCGAATATCCAGACTCTTAAAGCATCATTATATCCGGGAATTGCTTAAAGAGGCAAAGGATGCAAAATCTATTCTGGAGATTCTCAAGACAGAAGAGGCAAAACATTTGTAGGAAGACAGAAGGCTGTAGGCTATTAGGCTGTAGGGAAGAAGGGAACTGATTTCTGCCTTCCGTTTTCTTACCTATAGCCTATAGCCTAATAGCCTATATGATGGTGGTATATGTCAATATTAACTGTTGAAGATATGATAAAGGATGAGTCGTTAGGAATAAAGTTTGAGGTAATAGCTGGCTATGAGGGATTACAGAAGGAGATTGTTGCCACAGATATTAACCGTCCCGGATTAGCATTGGCTGGATATTTTACCTTTTTTGGGGCAAGAAGAATCCAGGTTCTTGGAAAGGGAGAGGCAGCTTATATTGATAGTCTTAACCCATGGACAAGGCGGGAGATATTAAAGAAGATATTTGAATTTGATATTTCTTGTTTTATTATTACCTGGGGAATAGAATTATCAGCAGATTTATTGGATATGGCAAATGAATATCAAGTGTCTGTCCTTCGTACTCGATTATCTACAGGGATACTTACAACATTATTGTCTCTTTATCTGGAAAGGATATTTGCTCCAGAAGAAAATATTTCAGGCGGTCTGGTTGATATTTATGGGGTTGGCGTGCTGATTATGGGAGAAACCGGGGTAGGAAAGAGTGAATGTGCCCTGGATTTGATTGAACGAGGTCATCGCTTGATTGCTGATGATGTGGTGAAGGTTAAACGACTTGGTGGTGGTCTCATTGGTTCTTCCCCGGAGATGATAAGATACCATATGGAAGTAAGGGGACTTGGGGTCATCAATGTGCGGGAAATGTTTGGTATCGCCGCAGTATGTCACCATAAAGAAATAGAGTTAATTATCCGTCTGGAGACATGGGGAAAGACAAAGAAGATAGAACGACTTGGGATTGAAAATCTTACAGAAGACATGTTAGACATAACATTACCTATGGTGATTATTCCGGTTAAGCCTGGCAGAAATATCTCAGTGATTGTTGAGGTGGCGGCAATGAATCAGCGGTTGAAAAAATTAGGACATCATTCAGCAATGGAATTGGATCAAAGGGTAGCAGAGGAGATCCGAAGACAAGCAATAGAAAAATGAAAAAAACAAATAAAGATAAATCTATAGTAAAATTTATTATCGTATCAGGACTCTCTGGTGCAGGTAAGAGTCAGGCTCTTAAGTGTTTTGAAGACATGGGATTTTTTTGTGTAGATAATCTGCCGACAACCCTTATCCCAAAGTTTGCAGAACTTTGTGTTCAGAGTATGGGTACAATGAACAATGTTGCCCTCGGAATTGATGTGCGAGAGGCTGATTTTTTTAAGCAATTGTTTGAAACCCTGCTTATCCTTTCTGAAAATAATATTGAATACAGGATTGTCTTCTTAGAGGCTTCCAATAATGTGCTGATTAAACGCTACAGTGAAACAAGACGACCTCATCCACTTAATGCCAAGGGAAAAACCGTATTAGATGATATTATGGATGAACGCAAAAAGGTAGAATCCTTAAAGGAAAGAGCTGATTTAGTAGTTGATACCTCTTTTCTTACGGTTCATGAACTGCGAAATACCCTCTGGGAGAGGTTTAGTCGTTTTACCAAAGAAAGAGAATTAACAATCTCTCTGGTGTCATTTGGATATAAGTACGGGATTCCATCAGATGCTGACCTGCTTTTTGACCTTCGTTTTCTGCCTAACCCTAATTATATAGAAGAACTTAACTCACTTACCGGGGATGATAAGGGGGTTGTGGATTATATATTGAAATTCCCCATGGCACACAAGTTTTTAGAAAAGCTATTTGACTTTATAGGATTTCTTATCCCTCAATATATTGCAGAGGGTAAATCATATCTGACCATTGGGTTTGGATGCACCGGCGGAAGACATCGTTCTGTTGCCCTTTGCAATCTATTTGCTGATTTCATTAAACAGAGTACATTTAAGGTTAATTTGATAATTAAGCACAGGGATGTGAAGAAGTGAGGGGGTCTCGTAGGGTCGTAGGGTAGTAAGGTAATCGGTAAAAGATAAATAATCACCTTATGACCCTATGACCCTACGACCTCCCCCCCACCCTCCACAATGCCGAAAAAGGTGATATTATGACCATAGAAAAATTGCGTGAAGAGATAAATAAAATAGATGTGGAGATGTTGCGCCTTCTGAATAATCGGGCATCGTGTGCCAGACAGATAGGGGAGTTGAAGCAAAAAAGTAGTCTTGTAACCTATCATCCGGCAAGGGAAGAGGAAATATATCGCAGACTTCTGGCTAATAATCAGGGTCCGCTTTCACATGATACAATTTGTGCCATATATACTGAGATAATCTCTGCCTGCAGGGGAATAGAGAGTCCGCTTAAGGTGGCATATCTTGGACCTGAGGCAACCTTTACCCATATGGCTGCCCGGCGTAAATTTGGCTCATCCGTAGAGTTTGTGCCTGTTGCCTCTATTGCAGATGTATTTACAGAGGTGGAGAAAAAAAGGGCAGATTATGGGGTTGTGCCAATAGAGAATTCAACAGAGGGAGTGATTACTCATACCTTGGATATGTTCATTGAATCAACCTTAAAAATATGTGCAGAAACCCTTCTGGAAATCTCCCAATGCCTTCTTTCCAACTCATCCCTTGAGGAAATAAAACGAGTTTATTCCCATCCCCATGCCTTTGCTCAAGTTCGAGGATGGCTCAGGTCTAATCTGTCTGCTGTAGAATGTATCGAGGTCTCAAGCACTGCTGAGGCTTCCCGGCGGGCAGCCATAGAGCCAAATTCAGCGGCAGTAGGCAGTGAACTGGCAGCTCAGGTTTATCATTTGAATGTTCTGGCTAAGGGGATTGAGGATAGGGTGGATAATTATACCAGATTTTTGATCGTCGGTCATTCCTTGGTTGGACAATCTGAAAATGATAAAACATCAATCATGTTCTCGGTTAAGGATAGGGTTGGGGCATTATATTCCATGCTTTTACCATTTAACAAGCATAATGTCAATCTGACTAAAATAGAGTCCCGACCATCCCAGAATACAATCTGGGAATATATCTTTTTTATTGATATGAATGGACATATTGAGAATGATAATGTTCGAAAAGCAATAGATGAACTGCGGGAAAATTGCCTTTATCTGAAGGTATTGGGATCATATCCGGTGGCGGGTTAGAAAGAAAGAAGGAGTATCCCTGCTGGAAAAAATGAAACAATAGGATGAAGATATTGACAATGGCTATGCCTTTATTTATATAATCCATAAGCGTTCAGCTATCAGCCGTCAGCTGTCAGTTTCAAAGGGATTAGACCACAAAATGGAGAAGGTGTAAAATTGTGGAGTTTGATTTTCCCTTGATTTTCCTGATTTTGGCTGAATGCTGAAAGCTGACGGCTGAACGCTTACTATAATCTATTCAGAACCCCTGTGAATAACCTGAAAAAACCTGTGAATAAGGTTGAGGTTCTGAATTTTTGGCTCGCCAGCCCTTTAGAATCAAGGGTCGGCAAGCGAAGGGTCCCGAGAGGGACATCCCATGCATGGGACTGAAACTTTTTGGAATTTCTTCTTTTTGAAAAGAAGGGTCCCGAGAGGGACATCCCATGCATGGGACTGAAACTTTTCCTGTCGCCGTATCCCAGAGCTTCAGGGTCCCGAGAGGGACATCCCATGCATGGGACTGAAACAGTATTCCCAATAAGATTACCAAACCTAAAAAGTCCCGAGAGGGACATCCCATGCATGGGACTGAAACTCTTCCCTTATCCGTTGCTTTGGAGGTCTAGTCCCGAGAGGGACATCCCATGCATGGGACTGAAACATTCTTTTTATATGGTGGTTGCCCTCAGTGAAGGTCCCGAGAGGGACATCCCATGCATGGGACTGAAACCTTTCCATCATCTTTCTAAATCCTTCGCAGTGGTCCCGAGAGGGACATCCCATGCATGGGACTGAAACTTTTGTGTGCTCTGTTCCCAGTAGGCTGGGGTCCCGAGAGGGACATCCCATGCATGGGACTGAAACATTTTCTTGGTCGTAGCGTGTATCAGCACAGTCCCGAGAGGGACATCCCATGCATGGGACTGAAACTTTTGAGTATCTTCTGAAAACTCCCCACCTGAGTCCCGAGAGGGACATCCCATGCATGGGACTGAAACAGTGGCGGTGGTGGCAGCAGAATGCGGAACGGTCCCGAGAGGGACATCCCATGCATGGGACTGAAACAGTTCTTCCCATGGATTGCTACTTAAATAATGTCCCGAGAGGGACATCCCATGCATGGGACTGAAACAGTATGGAGTGCGGTGGCTTGCCACCGCACTCCATAATAGGACATCCTATAGAGAGCTGAACGATTGGAAGGTGAACAAAAAGGGAGGAAGATATGCAAACGGTAACTGCAACCTACAGAATTGTAACACCAATGTTCCTCGGCGGGGCGAATCATGAGGTGGATACTATCCGGCCACCATCAGTAAAAGGGGCATTGCGTTTCTGGTGGAGGGCATTGAACTGGGGGAGGTCTCGTAGTGTTGTTGGGAATGATGCGGAGGCATTAAAAAAATTACATGAGGAAGAATCGCTGCTCTTCGGCCATGCAACTGATAATAACCAAGGTGGTGGGCAGGGCACTTTTATTCTTACAATTAAAAACAGTAGTTTAAAACTAAACACAATTTCGTCGCCAACTGTGCACAGCCAATTTTCTACGAAACCAGCTGCTCGATATCTTGGTTATGGTTTAATGGTGGCTTTTGGCAAATCTGATGGAAGCACAAAAAACGGACAACTTGAAAGAGGCTGCATTAATGAGAACCAGACTTTTACGGTTACATTGCTTTTCAAAAAACAAATTGATGATTCGGTGGTTCAAGCATTAAAGGTGATGGGGCTTTTGGGCGGTTTAGGTAGTCGTGTCCGACGAGGGATAGGAAGTGTCGCCATTGAATCACTGAAGGTGAATAATGAGGAGAAATGGGAAAAAACCACTCAGATAAATTACAAGCAACAAATTCAAGCATTGAATACTCCTTCCAAATTGCCTGCCAATGAACCACCTTTCACAGCATTCTATGAAAAATCCAGAATTGATATATTGAGTAAAGATACTGATTGCTATTCAGTGTTAAACGAAATAGGAGAAGCGATGCTGAAGTATCGAAGTTGGGGGAGGAGCGAAAAAAATGGAAGCGGCAATAACACTGTTCTTGGTTCTCTATCGGAACAGAATTTTAAGGATGATCATGAATGGAGATATAAACGAGGCAAACTTTATTCCAATGGACATCCTGAACGGATATTCTTTGGTTTGCCGCATGATTATGGCAAAGATGCCGATCTAAAAGTCAAAGCGGAAAACCATGAACGCCGCGCCAGTCCATTATTTTTTCATGTTCATCAGTTTGCAGCCAACTCATTTGTAGGAGTCAGTATTTATTTGCCCGCAAAATTTTTGCCAGATGGCGAAAAGATTAAGGCAAGGGGGAAAGATGTACCGATAAATATTGATTGGTCTGTGGTTATTGATTTTATAGATGGAAAAGATAGGCAAAAACCCAACAAAATAACTAACAGATTTCCATGCAAAGAGGTGATAATCCCATGAATCAACCAAATCAAAAACAATATTTCCATTTCACCCTCGGTCCTGTTCAGGGCTTTGTATCTCAGGCAAGGAGAACACGCGACTTTTGGGCTGGCTCATTTATCCTGTCGTGGCTTGCGGCTGTCGCTATGAAAGCGGTTGAAAGACAGGGAGGAATAATAATGTTCCCAGAACCGGATAAGGCTTTTATGGATGCAATTGAAACAGGCAATACTACACCAAAGCAAGGCAACATCCCCAATCGGTTCAAAGCAGAAGTCAGTGGGAATTTTGAACCTGAAAAAGTTGTAGAAACTGTAAAAAACGCATGGATAAGATTAGCTGAGGAAGTTTGGAAAGAAGATATTGCCGGGATTACAGGTATAGACACCGAAGAAACAGGCAAAATCCGCATAATCTGGGATCGTCAGATAAAGGATTTCTGGGATATTCAATGGGCATTGACGGATGATGTAACAGAAAGCAATATTCTTGACAGGCTCAAAAACTGGCACACCTACATGCCGCCTGATGAACCCGGGGTCAAGTGCATGATGATGAATGGCTGGCAGGAGCTGTCAGGTGCGGAACGCCCAGGCAATGAACCGAAAGATTTTTGGAAAAAAGTGCGTAACTCAAATAAAACAGGTATGACAACCGACCTGCAACAGGATGAGATGTTATGTGCCATTGCCTTTGTTAAGCGTCGTTTTGTGCGTCATTTTGAAAAATTTGAATCAAAAGAGCTGAAACTCAAAGGATGGAAACTCCCAAGTGGTGTGCCATCTGTGCAGTATATGGCTGCTGCTCCGTGGTTAGCGAAGTTGATAGAAAAAGCAAAGCAAGATGAGTCAGTATTCGATGCCATGTGGAAGTTCCATGATGCCGCATTTGCATTGACTGGTAATTATGGTGAGTGGGAGAGTAATATTAAGTGTGTGCGGGTCGCAGATGGTGCAAAAAGATGGAAAGCCCTTGATGGAACAGTATTTTTTGATGCCATGCTGGAGAATACAAGACTTTGGGGTGACGACAAAGCAGATAAAGCGAAACAATTACTTGTTCAATTAAAAACATTGCGTGATACCGCCAAGATTGACCCTGTTTCCCCATTCTATGCCGTACTCCTCATGGATGGTGATGAACTGGGTATGCAGATGAGCAATCCAGATAATCAAAAAGATATTACCAAAGGGCTTGCCATGTTTACCAAAGAGGTTGAATACATCGTCTACAACAATAACGGCTTCCTCATCTATGCCGGTGGTGATGATGTATTGGCGTTATTACCGTTAGAGGATGCCCTTCGATGCGCCGCTGAGTTACGCAAGTATTATTTATCCTGTTTTGATTGTGAGAAAATTCCAACCTCCATTTCTGCTGCTATCGAATATACTCATGTCAAGATGCCCCTTGGTAAAGTGCTGCATGATAGCCATGACCTGCTCGATAATGTAGCCAAAACTGAGCGGGGACGAGATGCTATAGCCTGTCGTGTATGGAAATCTGGCGGACTGACAATAGAATGGGCTATGCCGTGGGAATATGCGATTGAGAATGATGGGACTGTAATTCTTGAAAACTTAGCCGAGCAGTTTCGAAAAAGCACAGGCACTGCTGTAGCAACTGATGAACAGGAACACTTCGCAAGTGCATTCTTCTATAAAATCAGGGAACGGTTCGACTTACTCAATCCGAAAGAAAGCGGCTTTTATTTGGTAACCGACACTATACCGGAAAATCATAAACCGCTGCTTACCGAAGAACAAGCGATTGACCTGATGGTGGCAGAATATATCAATTCAGGTAAATCCAAAGAGATGACCATGAATAAAGCCTGTGAAATTATCGGCCCATTACTTGAGCAATGTCGTCCAGTTATCCGTGATAAAACTGAAAAAGACAAAACTAAATGGAAAAAATCAACCTGTTTGGAGGCTGACGGAGGTTTGCTTCTGCGTTTTCTGGCGCAAAAGGGGGTGGAGAGATGAGCGATATAAAGACAATTCGTCTGACAGCTCTGGATACCCTGTTTTTCAAGGAAGCTCGCCCATTTGAGACCATCGGAGGCAGTGAACTGACCAGTGTTTTCCCTCCACCGCCTCGCACAGTAATAGGTGCGATACGCTCGGCTATCGGTGAGACTTTGGGGGCGGATTGGAAAGCATTTAATACTGAACCTGATACATATACCATCCCAAACGGCAGAAAATTAAAAGATATTATCGGTTATGGCGATAATAATTTGGGGCAACTCTCTATCAATGGGATATGGCTATCCAAAAATAGTGAGCGGCTTTATCCTGCTCCCGCATTTATACTGCGTAAAATGAAAGATGGTGCGATGGATGGCTTCGATTCTCTGCAAATCGGCGATGCAAAGGTAACCGGATTGGGGAAGGTGCGGCTATCCGAAATGCCAAAATTACCAAAGAATAGTAAGATGAGTTATATCTCAGCTGAAAATATCTGGCTCACATCTGAAGGCATGGAAAAAATACTGAAGGGAGATTATTTACTAAGCAAAGATGAAATCTTTGAAAAGAAAGACCTGTTCGAGGAAGAACCTCGTCTTGGTATAGCCCGTGATAACTTCAAACGCATCGTTAAAGATGGAATGCTTTACCAGACTAATCATATCCGCCCCAAAACTGGTGTTTCTATAGAGGTAGATATAACAGGATTAGACGACTTATCCCTTAATCAGGGGGTTATCCGCATAGGTGGGGAAGGTCGTATGGCAGGATTGGAAATCGTTACCACTCCAAAGTTTCCCGATAAACCTGACAGTAAAGATAAAGGATTGATACTTGTTCTGCTCACACCGGCGAGATTTGATGGTAATAATTGGTTTCCTGCCGGGTTTGTTGAGGAAAAAGAACAGGATGGCAGGACGGTACATAAAGGTAAGGTTAATGAAATATCCCTAACCATTCACTCTGCCGTCATAGGCAAGGTATTGCGTGAGGGTGGCTGGGATGTAGCCACCCGGAAACCTCGTCCGGTACAAAGTCTTATGCCAGCCGGGAGTGCCTTATACTGTACTGTGGATGAGGATATAAACGATGCTATCACTGCCCTGCATAATAAACAAATCGGTGAAGATATAAAATTGGGGCGGGGACATATTGCCTGTGCACTATGGGAAGATTCTATAAAGGAGGATAAATATGACACAATCTAATGCTATATTGGGGTTGTTAGCCCAGACAAGTATCCATGCAGGAGCAGGATCATCTGTAGGTGCGGTTGACCTGCCTATTCAGCGAGAGGGACATACTGGATTGCCCTGCATATTCGGCTCTGCTGTTAAAGGTGCATTGCGTACAAAAGCAGATAACAAGTTTGGTCAAAACTCTGATATTGTCAGTGCAGTGTTCGGACCAGAAAAAGGTGATGAACATGCAGGTGCTATAGCGGTGGGAGATGCACGATTACTTTTGCTCCCGGTCCGCTCGCTCACCTCTACATTCAAATGGGTAACCTGCGGGGAAGCACTCAAAAGATTTAAGCGGGATATAGATTTACTCAACTTAAATGTAGCAATCCCCAATTTTGAATCAGTTGATGTTGAGGATAATAACGAGGGGTGTAATGCTAAAGCCTATCAGGGCGATGTTTCTCTCTTCCTGGAGGAATATCGTTTTACCATAACTACTGATACTACTAATTTATCAGGTATCATCACCGCTCTTGCCACTTTAATGCAACGAAAAGATGCAGAAGAAGAATTAAGGAAACGGTTAGTTATCGTCAGTGATGATATATTCAGTTACCTCGCCCGTAGTGCGACACCTGTTACCGCTCATATTGCAATTAACAGCAAAGGCAAAACAACCAAAAAAGGTGCACTTTGGTACGAAGAGACACTGCCGCCGGAAACACTTCTTTATGTACCGCTGATGGCTAATAATTCCCGTAATGACGGCAAACCTATGGATGCCAAGACGGTGTGTGAGGTTGTTACAAAAGATTTGTTCAAAAATGGCGTCTGGTTACAGGTCGGTGGCAATGAAACCGTAGGTATGGGTTGGTGTGCGGTTAAGCCTGTTAATCAAGAAGTAATGGAGGGATAAATCATATGCAAACCATGCAGCAACAACGCGCTAAATATGCACTGGAAAAAGTAACAGCCGCAAAGGATGATTCCAATATCAATAACAAAGAATATAAAAGCTACGCTTCCGGTTTGCCCGCTATGATACAGATGAATGGACTCGGACAAGCGGCGGCTTTCTATTGCAGTAAGGGGACAGGAGACAAACCAGAACAAAAAACATATCGTGCGTTATATAATTTGCTTTCAGGCTGGTTAAATGAGCCTGGGCAACCTTATGCCGGGCATGATTTATTGGAAGGTATTACTCATGGAGAAATGCACACATACAAGCTTGCTCAGGCAGAATCGCTGGCATTACTTGACTGGGTTAAGAAATTTGCCAGGGCATACATGGGGGATTGATTATGAGGAGACCATTACATAAAGATATTGATCCGCAATTAAGTCCAAGCCCTGACAGCCATAAAGGGTTATGGTATGAACGATTTTTTGATCAGTACGATGATAATGACTGGCGTATCATCAAGGAAGATCCGAAACAGCATATTTCCGACGGCAAAAAGACTTGGATTCAAACTGTTACTGGAAATAAATGTGGAGATAAGGCTGCCATTGAAGCAGCAATAACACGGCAATATAAGTTGTGTATTGCTTTAGGTGGAGAAATTTGTGTCATGCAGGCAGACTGGCATTTTGCTACAGGTTTGGGTAATCCTCATCCGGTAGAAAACGGCTTTGCATGGCATCCGACATTGGGAGTACCTTATTTGACAGGTGCGGCAGTCAAGGGGCTTGTGCGGGCTTGGATAGAGGAGTGGGAAGAGGAACAGGATGGAAAAGAGGAAAAACTTCACCGCTGGTTTGGTTCGGAAGATAAAGACCCGACAAAATGCAAGTTGGATAGTCAGTCGGGCAATTTCATATTTTTTGATGCCTTGCCGATAGCCCCTGTTACCCTGAAAATGGATGTAATAACTCCGCATATGGGTAAATGGTATGACAAGGGAGGGGAGCCGCCCAAACCAGACGGAAGCAATGTCCCTGCTGATTGGCATAGTCCGGTACCAGTATTTTTCTTGGTAGCTGATAAACCCCAACTATTATTTGCTGTTGCCTCGCGTGTAGATGTGGATAAAGAAGAAACTAAAACAGAACTTGCTAAAATTATGGAGGTTCTCAATAATGCTTTGGAATGGTTGGGCGCAGGTGCGAAAACGGCGGTAGGTTACGGACATATGACAGAAGACCCGGAGCGGTTAAAAACTTTGGAAGATAAAATGAATGAAGAAACAAGACAGATAGCCGAAGAAGAAGCCGTAAAACAGATGACACCTTTTGAGAAGGAACTTCATATATTGATCAAGGCAAATTGTGATTCAAATCAAAAGGATTATGTAATACTACTCAAGGCACTGGAATCAGAAAAATGGACTGATACTGACACGAAGAATCTGGTTGCACAGAAAATCAAGGGGTTGATGAAGATTGATAAGGTTTGGCAAGAAACAAGTAAAGCCAAGAAACCTGAAAGGGATTGGGATTATCAACGCACCCTAAAGGTTTTGAAATATTTGAATTAGCAATAAATTCTGGCATGGGTTCAAAAGAGAGTACACATTCCTTAGTGATATCCTCCGCTGGCGGGGGTTAGGTGGGTGGAATTTCTCCTCTTTTGAACCATGCCAAAATATCTACCTGAACCCTTAAAAAGGTAATCAAAATAGGGCATGGTTCAAATCAGGGTAACAATCAGACAAGCGAGCAGGTGGTCTGTATTCTCCTAATTCCCCCTTAACAAAGGGGGTTAGGGGGTTGTATTCTATGTGTCTCTGTAGCAAGCAGTTTTGAACCATGCCCAAAATAGAGGAGGTAATAAAGAATGAGTGAAATGGTTTTAGGCTGGATATCTCATGTAAGTGATATAATTGGTATTGTCGGTGCTATCTTTGCCATTATGATATGGTTTATTTTACGCATGCAAGATAAAAGACTGAAGGGGATTATAAAAACAATACCAAAGATAGAAAATTTTCAGGACATGGTTAAATATCACAGTGAAATTCAAACAATATCACCCTATGCTTTTTGTCTTTCCTTATTACCTGACAGTCGTTCCAAATCTATAAAAGTAGAAGTTATGGAATTTTTGAGAGATAAAGCCTTGCAAACCAAAGACAAAAGGTGGGAAATGCCCATTGAGGAATTGAGCTTTGATGGTTTGGGACAACATAATATAGAAGAGTTTATCAATGAACTCAGTAAAAAGAGACAGTGGTTTGTAGCAAAAAATGCTACGGAAATACATCTTTTTATAGCTGGACCTGTTATGTCAGCAACTCTTATCGGTGCTATATTTGATAACTGGAGACCAGTGAAACTATATCATAAAAATCCTACTACTGGAAAATATGAATTTTGGTGTCCTCTTATTAAATAGAAGGGAGAAATAGATGATAGTAATAGACTTAAAAGAACTCTTCTCTGACACTGCCAAACTTTCAGAACTTGATTCATACATTCAAAAGGCAAAAGAGATTGCCGGCGAAGGGAATGAAGTTGTTTTAACTGGTGCTGCTCCCAGCAATTCTCGGTGAAAAAAATTAAGGCATATTGCAGGTGTTGTTATTTAACTCAGTGCTATAGATTAAGGCACAATATCTTGGGTATCTATCTATCGAAACACACTACATATTGTGTTCTTTGTTTCAAAACATTATT
>JAZDHC010000242.1:0-3184 GCA_043806395.1 Candidatus Desantisiibacteriota bacterium
TACAACCTTGCCGGTGAGCTGGCGTGGGAAAAACAAGGAATTGTTGACGGTAAAACAACATGGGATGGCAAGAATAATGAGGGTGATTTGGTTGCAAGCGGGACATATATTTATATCATTACTGATGTTAATGGGCACAAGAAGACAGGCAAGGTTGCGGTTATTTGGTAAAATAGGGGGAGAATTTTGACAGGATAACAGGATATTAGGTATGGTTCAAAACTGTTTGCCATAATGGTCAGATGAACAACCCCCTAACCCCCTTTTCTAAGGGGGAATTGCTAAGACCTTGGAAGTCTTGGGGAGCTTGACTGATTTGTTACCTTGATTTGAACCAGTTCATCCTGTAATCCTGTCAAAAAGAAGGCATTGAATATGAAAAAATTACTGCTATCATTAATCATATTGTTAATCGGGCTGCCCTCCATTTCCTGGGGCGATGGAGCATGTACCACAGCCATGCCATTCCTAAAAATGGGTATGGGCGTCAGAGCCACTGCCATGGGCAAGGCTTTTTGTGCTGTGGCAGATGATAGCTCTGCCATGTATTGGAATCCAGCAGGGCTGGGGCAAATTAAATCAGGACAAATAGGCATTGAATATACAAAATGGTTTGAGGATGTGGCTTATACAAGTGTAAGCGGTGTATATCCTTTAAGGAAGGCAGCCATTGGTGGCTTTGCCAATATGCTTCTCACGGATGAGTCGCAGGTAACAACGGATGCACAGCCGAAGGGAACAGGGAAAACCTTTCGTGAAACAAATGGAATATTTGGCGTAGCTGGTGGGATACCCCTTACCAACCACATCTCTTGCGGTGCTACAGGGAAGGTATTTTTGCAAAAGATTGGGGATGAGGATGCCATAGGATTTGCAGGGGATATGGGATTTTTGTGTAAGATGAGGCACGCAGGATTGGGACTTAGCCTCCAGAACATTGGCACAAAGATGAAATTTATTGGCAAGGGGTTTGCCTTACCAGCAACCATAAGGGCAGGGCTGGCAGGGACACCTTTCACATGGCTTACAATTAGCGGTGAGGTGGCAAACATTTTACCTGAAAAAAAGACGGTTGTTTATGCCGGGCTTGAATGCCAGATAGCGGATGTGATTGCTCTTCGTGGTGGCTATGATTCTGAGAATGGGCATGGTCTGACCGCAGGGTTTGGGGCAAGGCTGAAGAATGTACAGATGGATTATGCCTATGTACCCTATGAAAAATTTGAGGCAACCCACAGGATAGCTGCTTCAGTAAGGTTTGGGAACAAGCCTGAGGCAGAAGAAACTGTGCAAGAAATAATCGATCGAACGGATAGAAGCAATAGTGTAACACCTCAATCAGAGCAAACACCAACACCAGCATCTGCTCCAGCATTAGCACCACCAACCGTTCCCATACCACCTGTTTCCACTCATCCACCAGCATCCAACCAACCACCAAAGCAAATAAGAACCGTTATCACTGTAGCAAAAAATACCCCGATCTTTTCGGGACCCGGCAGAACATATTCATTGATTACCACCGTGCCTGTCGGGGTAGAACTCATCCTTGTGGATGATTCAAAGAAGTGGTATTATCAGGTGAAATTGCCAGATGGTAGCCTCGGCTGGGTACCATATGTTTGTGTTCAGAAGTAGGGGCAAACCCTTGCGGTTGCCTTCTTTTCCCCTGCGGGAATAAATGATAAACGGTTGGTATGAATCACTGTAGGAAATGGTGGACAAGAATGTCCGCCCTCCGATTTTATGTGATGAATGGTTATAATTAAATGGAGGTACTATCGTGAAAACACAATGGCTTTTATTGCTATTATTTGCGTTCTTATTCAGCTATTGCCAGCTTGCCATAGCTGATGAAGGGAATTTACCCTTGTCAGAGGTATTGCTCACCATGGATGATCAAGATGTGCTGAATACACTTGAACAGGCTGTATTGGAGAAGAAAACTGATATGGTTTCTGCCATTATCATGGAATTGCGGAAAAGGTGGAAGACTAATTCTGCTATTGGCGATATGATACTTGAAAAAATAGATGATAAAGCCATGAATGAATCCTATCGATTGATATTGTTGAATGAATTAGTTATGCCGCAAGGTGAAGTGAGAATGCCGGAGAAGAGGCTCAGGGCTCCCGGTCAACAAGAGGGTTATCAGAAAAAGATGGTTAAAATGCTATCTGCACGGCTGGAGGATACAAACGATTCATCAGCAATTCGCGGAGAGGCAGCCATAAATCTTGGGGTGGTTGATAAAAGTAAAGACACTGTAAGGGTATTGGCACGGGCATTGAATGATACGGATGAAGAGGTATCCAGCAGGGCTGCCTTTGGATTGAAGCTTGTTGGGGATAAGGAAGCGTCCCCGGATCTCCTTTTGCGGCTCCAAGGGTTGATGAATAACCCTGATGAACAGCCTGACCTTGTCAGACGAATAATGGTAAGTTTGGGGAGACTGGGGGATGAGGAGGCAATCGAAACCATTGAATCCATTGCTCGAAAGACAAATATCGTGGAAGTGTTTGGTTCTGCAGTTCATTCTTTGGGAATAATGCATAAACCGCAATTAATCCCAACTATCCTTGACCTCTGGAATAGTACTGGCAGGTTTAATCTTTCGGACAAGGCTATGGCTGATCTTTCATGCTGGTCTGCCATGAGAGAAAATGAGGGGATGATCATAGAAATGTTGAACAGCTCTGATTCAGAAATAGCCATGAAATCCCTCCAAAAGATGCAAGGGCTTCATGGTGTAGAGGATGAGGATAGAGCAATTGATGCCCTGCAAAAATACCTTGCCAGTCCTGAGCAAGGCATTAAAATACTTGCCATGCAAACATTAGCTGAATTCAAGTCACCAAAGATAAAGGGATTCCTTCTTGAGGCAAGGAAGGCAGAGACAAATCCAGATGTTTTGAATATTCTGGATAATTCATTGCTCAGGCAAGGTGTAGTGATAATCAACGGTAATGTGATGGAATAGGGTATGGTTTTGAGAAATATTTGAGGAATGAGGTAAGCCGGGGTTATTTACAGGAAACCTATTCGTAACTACTCAGCTATTGTTATTTCAAACACATTTGTAGCTGCTTAGGGACTGGAATAAAATACCTTTTGCAATATAAAGCATGTTATGATAAACTTGATCTTCTGTGCAATATCACAAATGACAAAATTATTTTATTCC
>JAZDHC010000243.1:0-9072 GCA_043806395.1 Candidatus Desantisiibacteriota bacterium
TTGTATTGTGTTGCTGTTAATTTTCAGTTCCGTAATAGCCATATTTGAGGTGCCCGATAGGCATATTTATTGACTTAAATTACAGTTGAAAACTATCTTATTTTTGAGTGCAAAAAGTCCCGTTTGGTCTGAAACACTACAAACTATCACGAAATACTCAGAATCAAAAATAAAATCATAACTATTCTTCAAGAAAGGTATGGAAGAGATAAACATTTTATGATGTTTCCTAATAAATGTTTTCTTGAGAAATATGAAGAGCATTTCCGTTCCTTTAATATATTTATTGCAAGGATTGGATGTGTGAGCGTAATTGGAAGCATTATTTTCATCTTAAGTATGATGTTGCATTCCGTCTCCACTCGTACTTCTGAAATTGGTATTCGTCGTGCAATAGGAGCAAGAAAAAAAGACATACTCTTTCAATTCCTGAAAGAAGGGCTAATTATTACTGGTAAAGGGGGAATAGGGGGAATAATATTAGGATTATTGACTGTGTATCTTTTAGGTAAATATACAGGTTGGGAGATGGTGGTCCCAATCCATGGGCTATTTCTCAGTGTATTGGCAATAGGAATTATTGGTATAATTGGCGGTATTTATCCAGCCATGCATGCAGCAAATATCCCACCTGCTGTGGCGGTTAAATATGAATAAAAGTATTGTTTTAGCCTTCATATTCTTCCTTCTGCAATCAACCTATGCCATAGTTTCAGATGCAGGCTTACATTCCTATATCCAATCTGCCCTTGAAAACAACCCAGACCTCAAATCCGAGCATCTCTCCCTATCTCAAAAAGAGACTGAATTTGTTAAAGCCAAAAAACAAGAATTTTACCCGGAGATAGTGATGAGTGGCATAGTTGGTGGAAAATCCAAGAAAACCGAATGGATAAAGGAATACGAAGGAATTGAACGGAAACAAATAACCAATACCAAAGAAAAATCATCTGTGGAACTTGATTCATCCATCTCCAGACCCCATCCCTTTGGTGGCAAAGTAAATCTAAACCTCAAAATGACTGAAGGCTTAACCACGAGCAATCAAGATACATGGGAGGCAAGTCTGAACTCCGAAGAGCCCCTTTCAAAATCTGCCCGCCAACTTCTTAAAACCCCTTTCTTTGATGAACAGCTACAGCTTGATACTGCTAAATTAAACTTAGAAGAAAAGATAAATGACATAATCTCTGAGTCGTATCAAATAAGGATATATGCCTATCAGAGAAAATATATGAAATAGCAAAGATAAAGCATCAGCGGGGGCTTATCTCTGCCAAAGACCTGTTGGAGTATCAAACAGATGTATTTCGTAAACAAAAGAGCATTCAAGATGAGCAAACAGATTTATTCCTTGAATATGTAAAACTACTTAAAATCACAGGAGAGTTATATTATGCCTACAAAAAAGATATATTTTAGGGTTATTTTCAGCCTCATTTTTATCATTATTGGCTGGATATTGTGTAATACCTATCATAGCCTGAAACAAGAAAAGGAAATCCCTGAGGTAACAACTGTCTTGGTAGGTAAGGGTAACATACGGCAAAAGATTGGGTTAAACACAAAGGTGCAGGAAAAAGAGGTAGTAAATATCACCAGCTCTATAGAAAAGGGTATCGTTGATAAGAGTTTTGTAAAGATGGGGGATTTCGTTGAAAAAGGGCAGGTATTAGTAGAGTTAAGGAAGGATGAGTTGATTAATACCCTGAAAAAGGCGGAGCTTGACCTTGAACAGATACGGATAAAAGAGGCATTGCTAAGGGATATTTTAAGACACCCGGAGGTAATAGAGAAAAATGAGGAGAAAAAGAAAATAGAGTGGAATCTGACACAGGCAGACCGTTCTCTGGAGGATGCAAAGGAATTATCTGCAAAACAGGCTATTGCCTACCGTGATGTGGAAAAGCAGGAATTAGAGGTGAAAGAGGTACGGATGAACCTGAATAGAGTTATCAGAGAGATTGAGGAATTGATTAAAAAGCTGGAAAGCCAGAAAAAAGAGTTGGCTGTTGAAATCCCTACCCTTAACTGTCGTATTGCTGACCTGAAAGAGCAGATTAAAAACTGCGTGGTGCTATCCCCTATTTGTGGGATAGTCAGAAAGGTGGATGTAGAAAAAAATAAAAAGGTGGAATATGGCACTGTGCTTTTAAGTATTGGTGATCAGTCTGAACTGATAGCCAGAGGCAGCCTGAAGGAGGCTAATTTCTTCTTGGTCAAGCCGGGGCAGAGGGTAGAATTAAGCTCAGAGTCGTTGGGAAAGGTATTTAACGGTAAGGTATTAAAGATAATTCCAGCCTATACGGTGGGCAAGGAAGAAAAAGATGGCGGTTGGGAGGTTGTCTGTTCGATTAATGATTCTGAGCAGGACTTAAGGATAGGGATGGAGCTTTCTGGTGAGATTATTATCAAGGAAAAGGCATCCGGCAATATCCTTATCCCACCTGAGGCGTTGTATGAGGAGGATTGTGTTCTGGTAGTCGAAAAAGGGCGGATAAGAAAGAAGAAGGTGATGCTCGGCGAGGCGACGACTGACCAGATTGAGGTGGTTGATGGGCTCAAGGATAGGGAAAGGGTGATTGTTCAATATCCGGAGGATGTAAAGGAAGGGATGAGGGTGAGGGTGAAGTAACGGAGGGCGGACATTCCTGTCCGCCATTCATGGTTGGGAATTCCACCCCATACACCCGCCAGCAGGGGACACAGTAGGGGCAATCCTTTGCGGTTGCCCTCTTGTTCCCTCTACCCCTGATAATGTGAGACAAAACAAAGCAGAGGAGGCAAGACAATGATTGAAATGAAAAATATCACCAAGTCCTACCAATTAGGTGAATCAAGGGTGGAGGCATTAAAAGGGGTGAATATAAGCATTCTGGAGGGTGAGTTTGTGGCGATTATGGGGCCATCAGGAAGCGGCAAAAGTACACTCCTGTCCATTACAGGCTGTCTGGATATACCTACAAGTGGCAGGTATGTTCTGGATGGGAAGGATGTCTCCTTGCTGAATGATGATGAACTGTCACTACTTCGGAATGAAAGAATCGGGTTTGTGTTCCAAGCATTTCATCTGTTGCCGAGATTTAATGCACAAGAGAATGTGGAGTTACCATTGATTTACAAAGGGACTGACAAAAAGGAACGGGCTGAATTAGCGAAATCTTGCCTTGAACATGTGGGATTGGTCCATAGATTAAAACACCTGCCTGCAGAATTATCTGGCGGTGAACAGCAACGGGTAGCCATTGCCCGGGCATTGGTCAATTCACCAAGGCTTATCCTGGCTGATGAGCCTACCGGGAATCTGGATTCAAGCTCAGCACAAGAGGTTATGAATATACTCTCCATGCTCAATGAGGAGAAAAAGATGACTGTTCTATTGATTACGCATAATCCATTGGTAGCAGAAAGGGCAAGGAAAACATATTGTTTGAAGGATGGGCGGATAGATGTAGGGGCAGACCTATGTGTCTGCCCTCCTATTATTTGAAGAATAGGCGGATAGCCAATGAAAATATATGATTATCTCTATTTAGCCAAAAAAGATCTACTTGATTCCAAACTACGCTCCGGGCTTATCATCCTGTGTATCTGCATCGGTGTATTAAGTGCCACCATCAACCTGTATCACACATCAAAAAGGCAAGAAGAGCTTTTGTCCTCACTTACTAACCTCGGCAGTCAAATGGTCTCTATCTGGATACAGGATGAGGGGATTGGCTTAAAGGATGTGTCGTTTCTTTCAGATTATTGGATACACACCTGTTATCAAATCTCTGACCAGAAGGATATAAAATACCTGAGAATGGAAAAAAAAGCAGTATCAGTAGTGGGAACTGTGCCTGAATACAAGGCAGTCCATTCCCTCAGGCTCAAAAACGGCAGGTTTATATTACCGGGTGATATTAAAGAAAAAAGGCGGGTTTGTGTGGTTGACAGCACCATTAGTGATGAGTTAAGAATACGGGTAGGGGGGGAAATCAAGATTGGCGAGGATGGGTTCAGGGTAATTGGAATAGTTACAAGTCAAGGGATGACACAAGGGCAGATAATTATTCCATTGTCAACGAATAATGAGGCAATTTCATCCACAAAAAGGAATCTGGAGATAGTTATCCTGACCGATGGGAAACCGGATGCCTTGCAAGATGAGATACAACGGATATTGAAGTCCAGATTCCCGGATAAGAAAAAGAAGGGCAAGCAATTTAATCTTGATAATGAAAGATTTATGGTTTCCACCGCAGAGGGGCTATTGGAGATAATAAAAAACCAGCAATGGACAAGCAGGATGATTGTTCTGGGGATAGGGCTGGTAACCTTAATCTTAGCTGGTGGTGGGATAGTGAACCTGATCATGCTTGCGGTACGGCAGAGATACAAGGAGATAGGGATTATGCGAGCCTGTGGGGCTAAGAGACAAACCATATTTTATCTTTTCCTGCTGGAGGGTGTTCTTTTGTCTCTGTATGGGTTAGTCTTGGGTGGTGGTGTAGCCTTCTTTTATGTCGGGTTAACGGATGGTGTGAGATTTCACCTATTTTCAGATGCCTTCTTCTGGTCAGCCATTATCTGTTTACCACTTGGGCTTTGTGGGTATTATCCGGCTATGATGGCAGCATCTATTTCGCCTTGTGAGGCAATAAGAGAAGGGTAAAAATTCCTTGAGATGAAAAATGTAGTTGACAATAGAGGTTGAATAGGTTATAATATTTTCACCTGTGCAATCGGAAACAAGGAATATATCCACAGATTATACCGATTAAGTTGATGGAGATTAAGTAAAGATGTGGAGAGTAGAGAATGGGGCAGTAATTTCTCTATTGTTCTTTCCTCTATTCTTTTTATTTATCTGTGTAATCTGTGAAATCTGTGGATTAAATCTTGATTGCACAAGTCGAAAGCTTTCGCTCTTCAATAAAAGGAGGAACAGATGATGAGAATATTATTTGTTACTATGTCTCTTGTTTTGTTTTTCTATACAGGTGTCGAGGCTCAGGAAGCCTTACCACAAATAAATATTGTCAGTGTGCCTTCGATGATACCAAGGGTAAATGGTGATCAGATATCCTATAAAGCCCTTCAAGGGACACAGTTTGTGATTCGTGCTGAGGATGCTGCCGGAATAGCCCATATTTTAGTAAAGATTGATGAAGGGGAGTTTGAACCATATACCAAGCCAATAACCCTCTCCTCTGGCAAACATATCATTGTCGCAAAGGCTCAAAACACAACAGGATTATGGTCAAATGAATACAAGATTAATGTCTTGATAAAAGATAGGCATACAGGCATGATTATTGGACTATGTGGCATATTCTTTTTGATAGTGGCACATTTGGCAGGATAAGGAGGTTTTTCATGTCTTCAAAGGTTTACCTTATGAATATGCGGGCAGGCTTTGGGGAAAATTCCTTTGCCAAATTTCAGAAGATGATGAAAGAAGTTGGAATTGATGTCGTAATCAGGGAAAGGGATTTGACAGCAATTAAGCTTCATTTTGGTGAACAGGGTACGGTCGCATATCTCCATCCTGTCTGGATAAGAGAAACAATAAAGATTATAAAAAAGATAGGGGCAAATCCATTTCTTACAGACACATCATCCCTTTATACAGGTGGAAGGTCATATGCTGTCTCACATATTGAAACTGCTCTTTCCCATGGTTTTGCTTATGCTTGTGTAAATGCACCAGTAATTATTTCTGATGGGCTTAAGGGAACCGATGGTGTTAAGGTAGAGATAAATCAGAATCATTTCAAGGCTGTCTCAGTTGCTTCGGGTATCTATCATGCAGATTCCATGGTAGTGCTGACCCATTTCAAGGGTCATATGCTCTCTGGTTTTGGGGGGGCATTAAAAAATGTGGGTATGGGATGTGCAGACAAGGCAGGAAAGTATAAGATGCATCTTGGGGCTATTCCTTTGATAAAGCCAGAGTTGTGCCAGGGGTGTCTCCTGTGTCTTAATTCTTGCCCGGGCAAGGCTATTTCCTTGACTAAGAAGATACCTGTGATAGATCATGCCTCTTGCATCGGATGTGGACAGTGTTTTTCCTTTTGCCAGGGGGGTGTCTTTAAGATTGATTGGGATACCGTACCACCAGCCACGATTGTAGAGAGAATGGTCGAGTTTGCCTATGGGGCATTATTAAACAAACAGAATAGAGTATGTTTTGTTAATTTTATTCTCAATGTTACCCCTGGTTGCGATTGTCTTCCATTTAGTGATGCCTGCATTGTGCCGGATGTAGGAATTGCTGCCTCTCTTGATCCAGTGGCATTGGATCAGGCTTGTGTAGATTTGGTCAATGGGCAACAAGGAATACCAAGCACAGCACTTGATCATGGACTTGAACCCCATGAGGATAAATTTTCAGCACTGTATCCACAAGTAAATTGGCAACAACAACTTGTTTATGCCGAGCAGATTGGAATTGGCGTGCGGGATTATGAATTATTAAAAATAGGGTAACTGTTAAAAGGAAAAATGAAAGAAAGAAAGAAAAAACCCCAGATAGAGGAGATAATAAGGGAAGAACGCAATATCTTCTGGTGGCTAAGGCGGGATTTGACTACCCTGAGCGTTGAAACCCCAGAGGGAATGGAATTATCCCTCACGCCTGACCAAAAAGATGAATGGGATAAGAGTGTTTATGCAGAGGTAAGGACAGTAGCCCGTTTTTTGAAAACACATGCTGCCCTATTACCTTCAGATGATATGACAATGGCAGTAATAGTCTACAAAAAACTGAATAATATCCTCTGGGAAACTAAAGAATCAACCGCCCAATATGCAGAAGAAAAACTTTCCATTACTGATATTCTGACCAACGAGCAAAAAGCCATTTTATTAGTGCATAACAAAACACCTGTTCTGGATGGATATAATCGAAAGGGAGAATCTACCTCTATGGTGCGGGATGAAGCCATTTTTGCCCTGTCAAGGCTTATCACTGTTGAGGATAAAAACGGCTACCATGAGAGGATAGTAGACATTTTCCTGAATGTGATTGAAAACAGAGATACGGAAAGATGGGGTACGGTGCAATCAGCTATCTTGGGACTGTGGCCATTTCCTTCTGAAATAAATATTTTAATTGAATTACTCTTTTATCCTGCATCAAATGAGAAAATTTCGTATGATGAGTTGGTTATCGTAGAAGCAGCGGCTGTTGCCCTGAAAAATCAGGCTATCTGTTTGTCTGGAGGATTAAATGAACGGCGCGGACACATTGAGAATATTCTCAATTTGGTATCTCAGGAATATCTTAAAAAGAAACGAGTACTAGAGGAAGATCTGATCAAAAACAAAGACCTCTTAGAATCTATAACAATAATTTGCCACAGCCTGCATAGATGTCTGGAAGAGATTGAGCAGGTCAAGATCCATGAAGAAAAAGAGAGATGTAAAAAGATAGAAAAGAAAAAGATTGAAATTCAAAGTCCAATCGAAATGCTTATAGATAAAGAGGCGTTAATCTTTATTTCATTGCTCAAAGATAATAAAAAGGAGTTTGTAGAATATTTCCTGAACGACCCGCGTCATTTTGAGATACATCTTAGTTATGTGCGAAGGTGTATCGAAATAATAAGCAATGCGATGAATGAAACAAACGAACTCCAGCTGTGGTTAGCCAACCATCCCATTAAAAAGGGAGAGATGCTCAGTTTTTTCAAAAAAATGGAGGATGAGCTAAACCACAAACTTAAATATAAACTCAGTTGTTCTCATCCTTTGAAGAAAATAAAAGAAGGGATTGACATAGCCAAATGCCCTGTTTGTGGTATGGATGTAAATGTAGAAAAGACAGAACAGATGGTAAGATATGAAGGAGTAATTTACTATTTTTGCGATGATCGCTGTAAAACAGTGTTTGAAGAAGAACCTGCAGTGTATCAGCAGATACTGGGGGGGTAATATGAATTTATCAACATATCGACCAAGAAGATTAAGAGAAAAAGAGCCCTGCCGCAGGATGATTCGAGAAACGGTATTATCTGTAGATTCGCTAATCATGCCATATTTTGTGGTTCATGGGCAGGGGCAGGCAAATGGAATTGACTCCATGCCGGGCATATTTCATTTTTCCATTGATAATTTATTAAAAGATGTGAGGGAAGCGGCAGGCTTGGGGATACCGGCTATATTGCTTTTTGGATTGCCTCAAGCAAAGGATGAGCTTGGTTCTGAGGCATATGATGAAAATGGGATTATCCAACAGGCAGTAAGAGCCATCAAAAAAGCAGGGCTCAAGCTAATGGTGATTACAGATGTCTGTCTGTGTGAATACACAAGCCATGGGCATTGTGGGATACCCGGGGATGGCAGGATCTTAAACGATGAATCACTTGATCTGTTAGCCAGAATAGCCCTTTCCCATGCAAGGGCAGGGGCAGATATGGTTGCCCCATCAGACATGATGGATGGACGAATTCAAGCTATCCGTCACAGCCTTGACCTGGCAGGATATACCTATATCCCCATTATGTCTTATGCAGCCAAATATGCCTCTGCCTTTTATGGACCCTTTCGGCAGGCAGCTCAATCTACCCCTGCCTTTTCCGACCGACAAGGCTATCAGATGGACCCGGCAAACATTCAAGAGGCTATCCGAGAGGTAGAATTGGATATTAAAGAAGGGGCGGATATTGTTATGGTCAAACCCGGGCTGGCATACTTAGATGTGGTTTGGCAGATAAAGCAACGGTTTGGCTATCCAACCGCAGTTTATAATGTCAGCGGCGAATATGCTATGGTTAAGGCTGCATCTCAGGCAGGGTTTATTGATGAAAAAAAGGTGGTGATGGAGATTATGCTCGCTATGAAGCGAGCTGGGGCAGATATAATTATCAGCTATCATGCCAAGGATGTTGCCGGATGGCTGAGGAGATAATTTTGACAGGATTAATAAGATTTACGGGATTTTTAGGCATGGTTCAAATCAGGGTAACAAACTGAGCAAGCGAATGAAACAGAACACACCCCGTCCGCAGTAGCGTCCACCCCTCTTAAGAGGGGAATGTATTTCCCTAATTCCCCCTTAAAAAAGGGGGTTAGGGGGTTGTAATT
>JAZDHC010000244.1:0-3831 GCA_043806395.1 Candidatus Desantisiibacteriota bacterium
CTTTCATCGTTTTTCATATGATTCCTTTCGGGCAAGGGGACATCATCTACAGAATACAACCCCCTAACCCCCTTTTCTAAGGGGGAATATTGCACTCTCAACTAACCGCAAGCTTTCAAACAAAGGTGAACCGTCCCGAAATTTCGGAATTCCTTCCCGAAATTAGCTCCCAAAATTTAGTATTGTGTCCCCCAAATTTCCCTGGGAGATTGCAAAGATATATAGGTATGTCCAATATTTCATAAATTTGTCGGAGATAAAACATTAGCAACATGCATAAGGAGGAATTGTTTATGAAAACTATTTTAATAACCGGCGGTGCTGGTTTCATAGGCTCAAATTTTATTGAGTATTTCATTGAAAAATATCCCAAATATTTTATTGTGAATCTCGATAAACTGACTTATGCAGGCAGTCTTGAAAACTTAAAAGCCGTAGAAGGTCATGAAAGGTATAAGTTTATTAAGGGTGATATTTGTAATCGTGAATTGGTGGAATATATTTTCAATGAGTTTGCCGTGCAAAGTGTAATCCATTTTGCAGCAGAAAGTCATGTTGATAATTCCATAAAAAGCCCTGATGTTTTTATAAAAACCAATGTGCATGGGTCATTTACACTCCTTGATGTTGCAAAGAACTATTGGATGGAGAAAAGCTTTATCTATAAAGAGCAATATAAGGGATGTAGATTCCATCATATTTCAACAGATGAGGTATATGGCACACTGGGAGAGACAGGTTTGTTTACAGAAGACACGCCATATGCACCGAACTCGCCATATAGTGCCAGTAAGGCAGCATCTGACGGAATAGTCCGAAGCTATTACCATACCTATGGACTTAATACTGTGATAACAAACTGTTCCAATAATTATGGACCAAAACAGCACGACGAAAAGTTGATTCCAACCATTATCAGAAAGGCATTGTCAAACAAGCCTATACCGATATATGGAGATGGCAAAAATGTACGGGATTGGCTTTTCGTTATGGATCACTGTAGAGGAATTGACCTTGCATATCATAACGGTAATGCTGGTGAAACTTACAATATTGGCGGCAGGAATGAAAGAAATAATATTTATATTGTAAATAAAATCTGCGAAATATTGGACAAATTAATGCCGCAAGAGGGGGATGAAAGTTATAAGGAGCTAATGTCTTTTGTAGAAGACAGACCCGGGCACGATAGGCGATACGCAATTGATGCCACAAAGATTGAAACCAAACTTGGATGGAAACAGGAAGAGGATTTCGAAAGTGGAATACTTAAAACAATACAATGGTATGGTCACAAATATGGAGAGTTAGATCTTGAAATATAGGGGGGTGATATGCCAGAATCGTTAATAGAAATCAAGGGATTAAAAACACATATCCATACCTCTGAAGGGATTGTAAAGGCTGTGGATGGTATAGATTTTAAGATAGATACAGGAGAGATTGTTGGTATTATTGGAGAAAGTGGCTGTGGAAAGTCTATGACAGCTTTGTCTATTCTTCGATTACTTCCGTCTCAAGCAAAGATGGAGGGTGAGATATTATATCAGGGAGAAAACATCTTGAAGTATAACCCTTCACAGATGCGAGAAATTCGGGGGGGGAAAATATCTATGATATTTCAGGACCCAGTTACCTCCCTGAATCCTGTTTTCACCGTGGGCAACCAAATCTGTGAAGCGATTATGCTTCATCAAAGGGTAAACCGAAAAGAGGCAGTTGAAATTGCCATTGAGATGCTACGGTTGTGTGGCTTACCATCCCCAAAAGAGCAATTTAATCGCTATCCCCATCAATTAAGTGGAGGCATGAATCAACGGGTAATGATTGCCATGTCTTTATCTGCTCATCCGAAAATCCTCATTGCAGATGAGCCAACCACTGCCTTGGATGTAACCATTCAGGCACAAATATTAGATCTGATTGTCCACCTTCAAGCCAAATTAAATATGTCTGTTTTGCTTATTACCCATGATTTGAGCATTATCTCTACTATTACCAAAAGGGTTATCATCATGTATGCGGGTAAGATTGTTGAATATGCCCGAACAGATAGTCTTTTTGCTTCCCCCCTTCATCCCTATACCAAGGGATTGATAAATTCCATACCAAACATAGATTCCACAGAAAAACGGCTCAATACTATCCCAGGTGTTGTTCCAAACCCCATGAATCTTCCATGCGGATGCAGGTTTCATCCAAGATGTCCTGAGGCTATTCCAAGGTGTTTCGATGCTGAGCCAGAGATTCGCTTGTGTGGAGAAGAGCATGGGGTACGATGCTTTGAGGGTGATTGGTGATCGGTATGCTGATAACCTGATAACCGATCACCGATAACCATTTTTTCTCCCACGAGGTACAAGAATATGCCCACATTTATCTATAAAGCAGCCGATTCTAACGGTATTATCCATGAAGGGATTAGTTCTGGAGAAACGGAGCTATCCGTTATGGAATCCCTCCGACAGAAAGGACTTTGTCCAATAAAAATAAAGCCCAAAAAGGACAATACCCTTTTCAGGCTTAAAAGAAAAGAGGCTGGCTTATTTATTCAACAACTTTCCAGTCTCCTGAATGCAGGGATTACCATTGATAAGGGGTTAGACATCCTTATTAAGGTTACCGAGCACAAACAAACAAAAGATGTTCTTTGTCAGATAAAAGAGGATGTCCAAAAGGGTAACAGCCTGTCTGCTGCCTTATCTGTTTATCCACAGCTTTTTTCCAACCTTGAAATAGTTATGATCAAGATTGGAGAGGCAAGTGGCACCCTGAATCTGGCTTTGGAAAGGATAACCGAACTTTTCAAGAAACAAGAGGCATTAAAGTCACAAATAATATCTATGCTAATCTATCCCTTTTTTATGATTAGTGTTGGAGTAGGAGTTGTTGCAACTGTTTTGATCTTTGTTGTTCCAAGATTTGTCTCTATCTTCCAGCAGATGGGAGAAGCTCTTCCTGTTCCAACCCAGATATTATTATGGATAAGCCATGCAATGAAAGGCTATTGGTGGATATTTGCCTGCCTTCTGGTTGGAGGCATTATCGGGTACAGGCTTGCCCTGAAAACAAAAATTGGTCAGGCTATATTTGATGGATGTATTTTAATAATCCCCTGGATTGGATCTTTGATAAAATTATCTATTGCCGCCAAATTTTGTAGAAGCATGACAACCCTTTTAGAGGGAGGGATAACCATTGTTGATGCGGTTAAGATTGCCAAATATAGCACAGCTAATAGTATTGTGATCAAACGAATAGAGACAGTTCAAAACAGGATACAGGAGGGATCTGGAATAGCCATACCACTTCGAGAGACAAAGATATTTCCAGAATTGATGATTCAGATGGTTGCCTGTGGAGAGGAAATGGGCAATTTGAAACAAATGCTGATGAATGTAGCAGACACCTATGATACTGCCTTACAAAATCAAATATTTCGAATTGTTGCCTTTTTGGAGCCAGCCATGATATTGATCATGGGAATAGTTGTTGCAGGCATAGTATCAGCTATTCTTCTGCCAATATTTGGTATGAGCCAGTTGCCGGTATGACACCACTGTTATTTGGACATGTTATCCAGTAGCAAGAACAACGATGCTTGTTTGTTCCCTTGTTCCTTGATTTTCCTTGTGTTAGTTGACTGCTGACTGCTGATTATTGAATGCTTACAGTTTTTGTACCACTTGACATCTTTATCCCCAATTCAGGAAAGGACATAGCAATAGATTCCATCCTTGTTTTAGCAGATTTCACCAATTTATGCTCTGGATACTTTGTGACAAAACTCTTATAATATCCAAAAGCCTGCTCAGGTTTCTTAAGGGCATC